>CAZNHG010000234.1:0-5222 GCA_964572555.1 uncultured Devosiaceae bacterium
GCGCCGTTTGCGATGCCGGTTCTGCTCGCGGGCAAGAATACCCTCGGCGTCCAGCGATCGAATGGGCGTTTGCGCATCGGCCGGGATATCGCCTGCCAGTTGCAGGGCGAGATACCGGCTGCAGCAAACGCGCAGGAAGGACGCGAAGTTGGCGACGTCGTGCCCTTCCTCGATGGACTCGCGATGGAGCCGGGCGATCAACTGGCTCAGCGTCAGGCCGTCCCGTGCGCCGATTTCCTCGAGGATCGACCAGAAGAAATTCTCCAGCCGGACCGAGGTGACGAACCCGTCAATGCGGACCGAATGCGTGGTTGCTTCCCACAATTCCGGCTCCGCGCCGATGAAAAGCCTGCACATGGAGCGTCCTCCTCGACTGGTGCGCTTGATCGCCGGGCGATTGATCCAAATCGCCCGGCGATCCAGATTCTCAGTGGTCGCGCCGGTTAAGTGAAAAACCGGATCCCACTTTTTCACCCGGCGCTCTGGCCGAAGCGTGCGCCTCATTCGGCGGCTTGTCGAGTCGCGGAATGGCTGATCGTGGTGCCCAGGACCTCGAGGAACTGCGCGATCCATGCCGGATGGGCGGGCCAGGCCGGTGCAGTGACGAGGTTGCCGTCGGTATGCGCCTGATCAACGGGGATATCGGCGAAATTGCCGCCCGACAGCGTTACCTCGGGTGCACAGGCCGGGTAGGCGGAGCAGGTCCGGTCCTTGAGCACGTCAGCCGCGGCGAGGATCTGGGCCCCGTGGCAGATGGCTGCCACCGGCTTTTTGGCGTCGAAGAAGTGCTTGACCGTTTCGATCACCTTCGGGTTGAGGCGCAGGTATTCCGGCGCGCGGCCGCCGGGGATGACCAGTGCGTCATAGTCCTCGGCCGTCACGTCATCGAAACTGGCGGTCAGGGCGAAGCGGTGCCCGGGCTTTTCCGTATAGGTCTGGTCGCCTTCGAAATCGTGGATGGCCGTTGCGATGGTATCGCCGGCCTTCTTGTCCGGGCAGACGGAGTCCACCTGGTGGCCGACCGCCAGCAGAGCCTGGAACGGGACCATGGTTTCATAGTCCTCGCCGAAATCGCCGCACAGCATGAGAATCTTCTTGCCGCTCATCGTCTCCTCCCGTGAGTTGGCATGATTTGCGCCGAGTATCTCACGGATGACAAAGGTGCGGGTGTTATCCGGCTACTACACGCTACTTGGCGGGCAGGGTGGTCACGAAGCGTTCCGCGCGGGCGATCCAGTCGTCGAGCGCGTCGTCGCTTTCGAGGACGTCGCCGCTGACCTGGACGAAACCGGACATGGTCCGCTCCCCCATTTCCATGGGCGACGCGCCGGGAAGCTTGAGTGCTTCGCCGTAGGCATCCTTGCCAACGCGGCAAAGGAGAGCGCCGTCCTTCATCGGCGCCACCAGCATGTTGCCGTCGAGCATGAAGGCGATGCTCCCGAACATCTTCTGCTCGCGCAAACCGGGACGGTCGCCGATCCGGGCGCGTATGCGATCCGCCAATTCATCGACTTCCCACGACATCTTCCCGGCCCCTCTACATCATGTCCTGAATTTCGATCTCTGGATCGATCACATCCCAAACGGGACGCTCGGCGGCATAAAGGATCACCTCGGGCCGGAACCAGTCCGTCTGGTCGAATACGCCCACGGCGATACCGATGGCATGAGGGGTACGCGTGTTCTCGATGAACAGTCGCGAGCCGCAGGTGGGACAGAAGTGACGGGTGCGCGTGTTGCCGGCGTCGGACAGGCTTTCATGCGTCGCGGTCTGCCCATCTATGGTGACCTGTTCGCGCTTGAAGAAGGCCTGAACGTTATGGCCGGTGCCGGTCGTGCGCCGGCACGCATTGCAGTGGCACTGGGCCATGCGCACCGGTGCACCCTCGACGGAGAAGGTCACCGCGCCGCAATGGCATTGTCCGGTAAAGGCCATGATGCTCCCTCGTATCGTGCTTCCTGAAGGTTGCACGCACGTGGCGGCGCGGCAAGTGGCAACGGTGGTGCGCAAGACGGCTTGATCGGCGGGGGGCTGAGGCTTACTGCTTTGGCACCCGCGTGGCGGGTCGCAGGGGCAGGGTCGAGAGAGGATTGCATGACCGCCACCGACACACCGCAAGTTCCGTCTTTCGCGCCGTCGCCCGCCGTCATCCTGTGCGAGCCGCAGATGGGCGAGAACATCGGCGCAGCGGCGCGGGCCATGGCGAATTTCGGCCTGTGGGACCTGCGCCTAGTGGCGCCGCGCGACGGTTGGCCGAACGAGAAGGCGGCGGCGAACGCGACCAAGGCCATGCACGTGATCGAGCGGGTGCGTGTGTTCGAAACACTCGATGACGCGGTTTCCGACCTCTCGCTCGTCATGGCGACCACGGCCCGCTCGCGCCACATGGCCAAGCCGGTGCTCGGCCCGGACGCGGCCGCGGAGAAACTGGTGCAGCACGTTACGGCGGTCGGCGGGGCCGGTCTCCTGTTCGGGCGCGAGCGCTGGGGGCTGAACAACGAGGAGGTGGCACTGGCCGACAGCATCGTTACGCTGCCCGTCGAGGCTGCCTTCGCCTCGCTCAACATTGCCCAGGCCGTGCTTGTGCTCGCCTATGAGTGGCGCCGGGCGCAAGGCAAGGGTGAACTGCCGTTCGCCGGAGAAATCGACCCGCCCGCGCCCAAGGAAGAGTTGATCGGGCTGTTCAAGCATCTCGAGGAAGCACTTGACCGGTCCGGCTTTTTCAAGACCGAGGACAAGCGCCCCACCGTGGCGGCGAACCTGCGCACCATGTTGACGCGTGCTGGGTTTACGGCGCAGGAGGTGCGCACGCTGCGCGGGGTGATCGCCTCGCTCGACCGGCGGCACGAGCGCGCCAATCCCAACCGCCGGCAGCATAGGGACGAAACGGAAGACTAGGAACTGTCACGAGGCCGGTGTATGACCGGCCGCATCATGCCGTCTTCCCCCGAGTCGTCCGCGCCCAGCCCCAAGGCGTTCAGCTATCTTCGCTTTCGCCTGTTCTGGTTCGCCATCATGGCGAGCACTTTCGCGGTGCAGATCGTCTCCGTGTCGGTCGGCTGGCAGGTCTACGACCTGACGCGAAACCCGTTGTTCCTCGGCTATGTTGGGCTGGCGCAGTTCCTGCCCGCACTCTTGCTCGTGCTGGTGACGGGGCTGACGGCCGATACGTTTCCGCGCCGGGTCATCATGGGAATCTGCCTGGGTGTCGAAGTGATCTGCGCCTCCTCGCTCCTGTTCTTCACCGCGGCGGAGAGCCACGAGATCTGGCAGATTTATGCGATCCTCGTGACGCTGGGTATCGCCCGCGCCTTCATGGGGCCGGCCTCGGCATCTTTGGCGCCGAACCTCGTTCCGCCCGAGGCGCTGTCGAACGCGGTGGCGATCAACAGCTCCGCCTGGCAGCTTTCCAACATTGCCGGACCCATGGCAGGCGGACTTCTCTACGGCATTTCGGGATCGGTCGCCTACGGCGTCGCGGCGGCGTTGGGCGCGGTCGCAGCGACACTGGTAATCCTCATGCCCAAGCCGCCGCATCGCGACCGGCAGCAGGCGTCGAGTCTTCAAACGTTGCTGGCCGGCTTTCGCTATATCTGGCACGAGAAGATCGTTCTTGGCGCGATCTCGCTCGATCTCTTCGCGGTGTTGCTGGGCGGGGCCGTGGCCTTGCTGCCGGTCTATGCACGCGACATTCTCGACGTCGGACCATGGGGTCTCGGGCTGTTGCGCGCGGCGCCGGGAACCGGGGCGATAGTTGTCGCCATCATCCTGACGCGCTTTCCGGTCCGCGACCATGCAGGGATCATCCTGTTCAGCTTTGTCGCGTTGTTCGGGTTCTTCACCGTGGTCTTCGGGTTCTCGACGTCGGTCTGGCTGTCCATTCCGATGCTCATGCTCATGGGGGCGTGTGACATGGTCAGCGTCGTTCTGCGCGAGACGCTGATGCAGCTTTGGACGCCCGACGAGGTGCGCGGGCGCGTGAACGCCGTGAACTCTGTATTCATCGGCGCTTCCAACGAACTCGGCGAGTTTCGCGCCGGCGTGGTTGCGGCGTGGGTAGGCACCGTGTGGGCCGTGACGCTGGGCGGCATGGGCACGATGGCTGTCGCCGGACTATGGAGCCGGATGTTCCCCGGCCTCAGGAAGGCGCGCGGCATCTCCAGGCGCATGGCATGAGTTCGCTAACATTTGAGGCCCTGCAGCCGGTGTGGTAACGCTCACCGGCGGCGCGCCGCGATCCGTTCCGAACACTTGCACCAAAGGCCCGGTCATGTCCTCTGTGGCGCCAGCTCCGCAAAAGTCTGCACACGCCCAGAGCGGCGTTGCCATGATGATTCTGGCGACCCTGCTGGTGCCGGTGGGCGACACGCTGAGCAAGTATCTCACCACGACGCTCGACCCTTTTGAAATCGCGTTCTTCCGGTTCGTCTTCCAGGTGGGCTTCCTCGGGCTGGCGATGGTCGTCTTTCGCCAGACGTTCCGGGCAGGAAATCTTGGCCTGCTGGCGCTGGGCGGCCTGTGCAGCGCGGGCACGCTGATCGGGCTGATCGGAGCGTTCACTGTCATGCCGATCGCCACCGCCATTGCCATCTTCTTCGTGGAGCCGCTGATCCTGACGCTGCTCTCGGTGCTTTTTCTGGGTGAAAAGGTGGGCTGGCGGCGCTACGCGGCAATCGCGGTCGGCATGTGCGGCGCACTGATCGTGATCCGGCCCAACTGGGCCACATTCGGCTGGCCGGCGATCTTCCCGCTCGGGGCGGCCGTGGCATTCGCAGGCAACATGGCCATTGTGCGCAAGATCTCGCGCGACATGACCGGGTTGGCCGTCCAGTTCTACATTTCGGTCTTTGCCATGCTGCTCGTGGGCGCCGGTCTGGCGGTGGCGAGCCTGACCGGTGTGTTCGCATGGAGCGGGACGGATATCATCACGGGCACGATACCAATGTTTGTCCTGATGGGCATGCTGTCCGCTCTGACCTTCTTCCTGTTCACCGAAGCCTTCAAACGCAGTCCTGCCAGCACCCTGGCGCCGTTGCAGTATCTCGAGATCATCGGCGCGACCGCCATGGGGTACCTGGTGTTCGGCGACTTCCCGGACTGGCTGACCTGGGTGGGCACGGCGGTCATCCTGGCATCGGGCCTTTATGTCTTCCGGCGCGAACAGCTCGACAGAAAGGCAAACGCGGTGACGACGCGAGGGATCTGAGGCCTTTTAAGCGCC
>CAZNHG010000235.1:0-5201 GCA_964572555.1 uncultured Devosiaceae bacterium
AGTCCTTGTTTTGTCGCGCGTCCGAACCGAAAAAGTGGTAACCACTTTTTCTGGACACGCTCTAGCCGGACTCGTCGTCATCGTCGCCGTGCAGGTCCTGTTGCACCTTCTCGCTGCGCAGCAGCGTATCGATCCGGCTGGCTTCCTCGAAGGTGTTGTCGACGAAGAAGCGGATCTCGGGGACGAATTTGAGGTCGAGCTGCGGGCCGATCTGGCCGCGCACGAATTTCGCGTGCCGGTTGAGCGCCTTGACCACCTCGTCGGCCCCCTCGCCGCCGAGCGGCATGACATAGGCGCTGGCGAGCTTGAGATCGGGGGTCATGCGCACTTCCGGCACGGTGATCGTGCGCCCCTCGAGCACGGGATCGGCAATGCCGCCGCGCATGAACAGGTCCGACAGCGCGTGACGCACAAGTTCGCCGACGCGCAGCATGCGCTGGCTGGGGGTTTTCGATTTTCCGTGTCTGCTCATTGCGCTCGGCTTAGGGTGTCGCGGCTGAGCGGTCAATAGCCGTTGTGCGTGCAAGTGTCTCGCGTTGCGAACGTCCGCGAAGGGGTGGGGAGCGGACTGGCGGCTTTGCCACTACGGCCCGCCATAGCGGACGATAGTGGTCATGCGGCATGCTCCAGAATTGAAGGTTGAGGCCAAGCGTTCTTCTGGACTAACGAGCGATCAGCAGACGTTCGCCGCTGCTGTCGACGCCGAACGTCGTCCCAGCCATGGGGACAACCGTTCCTTCAGAGAGCCAGAGCAGGTCGCCAAACAACTCAGCTACCCCGTCGACAATGACGATCCCTCCGCCATCGGGGCAGGCGATGATAGGCTGGGAACTTCGTGCGCTATACGAACGCAAATCTTCCAGGTAACCCGGCTTCGCCTGAAGATGCGGAAAGAACTCGAATGGCACGAGACCAAGTGCCGCTCCGTCCCCTCCATCGTCCGGGCAGCCGCCGCCATATAGGGCGTCAACTGCTATCGTCGGGGTCATCAACATGGCACCTGCACTTATGCCAATCAGTAGCCCACCGTTGCGCGCCCAGATCCGCAAACGGTCGAGCATGTTGCTGCGTCGCAAGCGTGAAAGAAAACCTGCCGTATTGCCTCCTGATAGGTGGATCGCCTGATAGGCGAACAAGGCTTCCACTTCGGCACGACTATGCTCACGGTCCAAGTCATAGAACATGTCGAGCGTGACACCGCGCTCGGAATAATACGCTTGGCACGCTGAGTAGAAACGGAAGTCGGGGTCGGGGCCGGAAGGCACGTATGCCATGCGTGCGCCTCGGTCCTTCGTGAGCTCGACAATGCGGCGCTCAACCTGGTGGTTCACATACGCGGTCTGATCGCTGCAGAGTACCAAGTTAAGCAAGACAGATTGACCTCAAATTGAACCGCTACAATGACGTGCGTTCATGACATGCGAACAACAAGTTGGCCGTTTTCAGATGCGTGATCTTAAGGAGGATTGTCCAACCCAGCGATCGAATTGAGCAACACACCAACACGTTGTCGTCAGGGCGAATACCCAGATGATACAGATCGCGCTGCAAACTTTCTTTTGTTCCGGGGAGTTTTCGCGCTGAGTGATGCCTGCCTCGTCCATGCTTCCCTCTACGCTCACCCCGCCTCAGAATGTCTGCTTTCAGGTGACGAGCGGATAATCTGCGACGTCCGCAATGGGGTCGCAAGCTGCCGCTCAAGCAATGGATTGATACTTGAATCCTTGCAGCCCGTCCGGACGGACCGCCGCGAAGCGAAGTTGATCCGCCCGGCTACGCCGCACCGCCGGCCCGGGCGGCGACGTAGCTCTCGAAGGCACGGGCGGCCCCGGCCGTGGGAAAGGCGCGGCGCGGCACGATCAGGGCGTTGTGCCGGCCCAGCCAGATGAAGATGTGCGCGGGATTGGAGGTGACGGCATCGAGGCGTTGCCAAGCGCCGGTGGTCGTGGTGCCGCGATGGGTCACGCGCCAGCCGGAATCGGTCACCGCCAGGCGCATCTGGCCCTCGCCCAGCCGGCTCAGGGCGAACTGCCGGCGGTGCAGCCACGGCACGCCGTAGCGGCGCCAGAGGATGGCGACGCCGGCGATGAGGACGATGGCGCCGCCGAGGGTCAGCAGCGCCCCGCCGGTGGCGAACCCCCAGGCGATGAAGCCGGCGATCAGCGCGAGGAGCGCCCAGAGCAGTGAGTTTGCGACCCGGCCGCGCCGGCGGATGCGCTTTTCCTGCGCGGCGGCGAAGGCCGCGAAGTCGGTCCAGTCGATGGTGTAGGTGACGTCGTACATCGCCGGTCGTCCCGTTCGATCCTGCCGCGAGGATGAGGGAGCCCGGCTGAATCGGCGATGAACGGGAGCGCCGCGGGCCCTGACCCGCCTAGCGCAAAATGCCGCGGCCGGTGCGAAACCGGGACGCGGGCGAGCGGCCGGCGACGGAGACGAGAGCCGGGGCGGCGGCAACGCCGCCCCGGAGGTCCGCCGCTGTTATTGTTTCGGCCTGGAACTCTTGTTCACGAGCCGGTCGGCCCAGTTCTGCGCCACCTGCCCGGCCGCCTCGCGGCCGCCGAGGCCGAAGGCGAGTGCCACGGCGACGGCGACCGCGCCGAGCACCAGGCCGAAGGCGAGATTGACGATCTCGTCGGCGATGCCCATGGCCCGCAGGCCCATGGCGAGCACCAGGCCGAGAATGGCGATGCGCACGATCTGCGCCACGCTCTCGCCGCTGACGCGGGCGACAGCCGACGCGGCGAGGTTGGCCAGCCAGTAGCCCACCGCCAGGATGACCGCGCCCAAAAGGACGTTGGAGCCGAAGGCGATGAAGGTCTCCACGAGCTCGCTCACGCCCGCGAAACCGAGGCGGTTGGCCGCCTCGACCACGGCGAACAGCATGACGAAGAAGAACGCGACCTGCGCCGCCAGCCGGGACGGGCGGGCCAGTCCGCCATCGGTCCCCGAGGCGAACGCGTCCCCGAAGCCGAGCCGGGCGGGAAGATTGTCAAAGCCGAGGCTGGCGAGCAATTGCGTCAGCAGATCGGCCACGAACCGCCCCACGAACCAGGCGATCGCCAGAATGGCCGCGGCCGCCACGATGTTGGGCACAGCTTCGAGGAACATGCCGAGCATGTCGCGCGCGGGAGCGGAAATCGCCTCCATCTGCAAGGCATCGAGCGCCGCGATCAGCGCGGGAACGAGCACGAGGATGAACACCAGCGTGCCGCCGAGGCGCGAGAGCTGCACGCCCTCGGTCGCCTCGCTGCCCTCGGTGAGGCGATCGGCGCCCACAGCGGCGAGCAGGTTGGTCACCAGGCTCGACAGGACCTTGGCGATCAGCCAGCCGATGAAACCGATGATGGCCGCGGCAAGGATGTTCGGCAGGGCCGCGAGCACCGCCGCGATCATGTCCGAGAGGGGCTGCATCAGGCCCTCGACCTGCAGCACGCCCACGATAGCGGGGATGAACAGCAGGATCACGAACCAGAACAGCACGTTGCCGAGCGTCTGCGAAAGGGGCTGCACGTCGGCTGTCTGGGACAGGCGCCGGTCGAGCCCGGTGGCATTGGCCGCGGACCCCACCACGGTCCGCACCAGTGTGGCGACCACCCAGGCCACCAGCGCCAGCACGGCGGCCATCAGCAGCCGGGGCAGGTAGAGCATGATCGTTTCGGCAAGCTCACCAAGCGGCGCCGAGACGGCCTCGAGCTGGAGCATGTTGAACGCCCCGATCAGGGCGAACAGGAAGATGACCCAGAAAACGATGCTCGACGCTATCTTCTCGACGTCGATGGAGGCCTCCGACCCGCCACCGATTCGCTCGTTCGTCTTGAGGGCGCCGAGTCCGCGCTTGACGAGCGCACCGGCGATCAGGGCGATGATCCAGCCAACGAGCAGGATCACCAGCGCCCCGATCAGGCCGGGCAAGACGTTCCCCACTGAATCAGCCAGGGATGAAAACCAGCTTGAAATATCCATTACTTCCTCCCTTATCGGGTTGTTCGCACATTGTCCCGCGGAGCATTAGCGGACCCGAAAAAGGGCCGCGAGTGCCGGAAGGCATCCCGAGAACGGCGAAAGGGTGACGGAAGTCATGCCGCCGGCATGCAATCGCCCCGGACCGGTCCGAGATGCTGGAAATTTATTGTTATCGTTGTTCCGGCTCTCCTCCCCGATGCGCAACAGGCCAAAACAAAAAAGGGGGCGCCGGTTTCCGGCTACCCCCAAATTCCATTTGTAGTGCAGCATGTTGCCGCTATGAACCCTCGTCCGTCTCGCAGCCGGCGCGGCGGCTTGCGCCGGAGGGCGGTCCCGGACAAGTGCGTTGCGGCGCCTATTCTTCCTGATCGAGGGCTTCGACGGGCACGAAATCGGTATGCTCCTGCAGGCGCCGGGCGCGATTCTCTATGGTCTCGCGGCTGACGGGCCAGCTCGCCTCGTCGTCGATATCGAAACTGGCGGTGCACCAGCGTGACCAGGCACTGACGAGCCCCGGCCCCTTCTCGATCGCCGCGACGGCGATGATGCCGCCGTCGCAGCGCTGCGGGTCGTTGTTCTGCAGCGAGAACCGGCCGCACATGCCCACCAGTATTTCGCGGTCGCTGCCGGGCAGGGGCGGAATCCAGAAGAAGGTGAAGCGCGAGCGCACGCAGCTCGCTCCGAAGGCGCGGGCCGTTGTCTGGAACTGGACGCCAGCCGTGACATCGGGATCGCCGATGGCGACAACCCCGAGCAGTTCGGTCCAGCTCACCGCGCTTTCGCCGGGCTTGTTGACCACCATGCCGGTCACCCCCGTCTGGGTGCGGCGCATGCTGATCGCGGCCTGCTCGGCGAGCGGGGTGCCGTCATCCTCGATCCAGGGCGGAGCCGGGAGCTCGATGGCGAAGCCCGAGAGCCGGGTCGTCAGCACCTCGCGGTTGTCGCCGGCCGGGGGTGACTGCGCACCGGCGTCCGACTCCCCGGTCTGGGCCATGGCGGCGGGCGCAAACACAAACGCCATTGCCGCAAGGGCAATGGCGTTGCGTATCCTGCGTGTGCGCCGGGCGATCACAGCGAGCGCTGAACCGTCTCGACCCGGAAACATTCGATAACGTCGCCGGGGCGCATGTCCTGGTAGTTCTCGAAGGCCATGCCGCATTCCTGGCCGGCCAGCACCTCGCGCGCATCGTCCTTGAAGCGCTTGAGCTGGCTGAGCTTGCCCTCGTGGATGACGACGT
>CAZNHG010000236.1:0-5181 GCA_964572555.1 uncultured Devosiaceae bacterium
AACACCCTCCGTGTGCACTTGGTCTGATATGAACGGGGCGAGAGAGCCCCTCGAATCGACTGGCAGGTCTCCTGGCTCGCGGTGTTTTTGCCGCTGCGCCTCGCCTTCCCGGCCGCGTCGGGCCAGTGGCATGAAGAAAGCGCAACTCACCGCTTACAGTTGCGGGGGCAGCCACGGAGTTGGTCCCTGATGGGTACGCCGCACCGTGTTCCCTATTAAGCCCCTTGCACGTATGGCTCGGGGCGCCAACCTGTGCCGAACCTGCCATGCGGGGGATGAAGCGTCAACTGGCCGGCGCATTTGCGCGCCCGGCGGAATGCGCTACTGAACCCATCAGGCATGACGAGGGACGAAGGGCAGGCGAGATGAAGAAGATCAGCTTTTCGAGCGCGGAGCGCAAGGCGGCGGTGGCGGCGTTGCAGGAATATTGCCGGGAAGAACTGGAGTTCGACCTGGGCAACATTCCCGGCGAGCTTCTACTCGATTTCATCGGCGAGGAGATCGGGGCGTACTATTATAATCGCGGCCTTTACGATGCACAGACCGCGCTCAACGCCCGGCTCGAGGATATCGGCGAGGCGATCTACGCATTGGAGCAGCCGGTCAAGGCCGGGCGGTGAGCGCGGCCGAGGGCGGGCCTTTGTCGAATACCGGCTGGCGGTGCCCGCCAGCCGGATCGGGCGGTCAGCCTTGGAGACAGGTCTCCATCGACTGCGCCATGTTGCCGATCAGCTCGAAATAGAGCTCGGGCCCCTCGTCGAGGGCCGCGCCCAGCGGGTCGAGTTCACCCGATCGGGCTTCGGTGCCCTCCGTGACGACGCCGATGAGCCGGGGTTCGAACTGGGGTTCGGCGAAGACGCAGGTCGCACCGAGTTCGGAAACCTTGTCCTTGATCTCGGAAATGCGCTGCGCGCCCGGGATCACCTCGGGGCTGACAGTGATGGAGCCGGCCGCCTGTACCCCGAAACGGTTCTCGAAGTAGTGATAGGCATCATGGAAGACGATGAACGGGGTGCCGGCCACCGGCGCGAGCTGTTCACCGACGTCGCTGGTCAGCTCGTCGAGGGCGGCGCGGGTAGCCTCGGCGTTCTCCGCATAGGCCTCGGCGTTGGCCGGGTCCACTTCGGCCAGGGCCGCCTCGATGGCGCTCACCATCACCCTGGCGTTTTCGGGGTCGAGCCAGAGGTGCATATCCGCGGTGCCATGGTCATGGCCGGTTTCGTGCTCGTGTGCATGGGCGTCTTCGGCATGCTCGCCCTCGTGATCGTGTTCGGCCTCTTCATCATGCGCGTGCTCGTGCGCATGGTCGTCGTCCCGGGCATGCTCGTCTTCGTGAGCGTGGTCGTCGCCGTGCTCCCCGGCGTGCGCATGCTCGTCTTCATGCCCGTCTTCCCCATCATGCGTGTGCGCCTCGAAGGTACCGCCGGTGCGGATGTCGAGCTTCGTCAGGCCGGGGGCGTCAGCGAGTGCCAGCGTCGCGGCGTCGGTGCCCAGCGTATCGATCGCATCGTCGAGGAACGCCTCGAGATTCGGGCCGACCCAGACGACGAGATCGGCGTCCTGCAGGGCGGCGGCGTCCGAGGTGCGCATCGAGTAGGTGTGCGGCGAAGCACCGCCGCGCACCAGGAGTTTCGGTTCGCCGACCCCTTCCATGACGCTCGCGACGAGAGAGTGGATCGGCTTGATGGAGGCGACGACCGACGGCGCGGACTGGGCCAGCGCGGGGGCGCTGAGACCGGCAAGGGCGAGTACGGCCGCAGCCTGAGCAAGGAAGCGCTTCATGAGGCGGGTCCTTCTTTTCTTAATGTTATTACATTACGTATTGCGAGTGTTACCCTATAACGTATAGCGTGCAGGGCCGCAACGGGTAGTGGAGAGCTTTTCTCATGGACGCGGATACGCAAAGCGAGACGCTGATCAGCATGGCCGGCGTGGCCGTCAGCCAGGGCGGACGCCCGCTTGTCCAGGGCATCGACCTGGCGATCGGGCGCGGCGAGATCGTTACATTGATCGGGCCGAACGGATCGGGCAAGTCGACCACGGCGCGGGTGGCGACGGGCGTTCTCAAGCCGACGGCGGGGACCGTGACCCGGCTGCCGGGGCTCAGGATCGGCTATGTACCGCAAAAGCTTAACATCGACTGGACGCTGCCGCTGACCGTGAAGCGGCTGATGCGCCTGACGGGGCGTTTCTCGGACGGCGAGGTGGCCGAGGCGCTGGCGGCGGTGCATGCGACTCACCTGGCCGACGCCTCGGTCCAGCGGCTGTCGGGCGGCGAGTTCCAGCGTGTGCTGCTGGCGCGCGCACTGGTGCGCAAGCCCGACCTGCTGGTGCTGGACGAGCCGGTGCAGGGCGTAGATTTCTCCGGCGAGGTGGCGCTTTACGATCTCATCAAGCAGATCCGCGACACGACCGGCTGCGGCATTCTGATGATCTCGCACGATCTGCACGTGGTCATGGCGGCCACGGACACCGTCATCTGCCTGAACACGCATGTGTGCTGCAGCGGCACGCCGGAATCGGTCGTGCACAGCCGCGAGTATGCCGAGCTGTTCGGGACGCGCGCGGCGGAGACGCTGGCGATCTATCCGCATCATCACGACCACACGCATCTGCCCGACGGGCGCGTGCGCCACAGCGAGGGGGCAAGTGCCGGGGATCACGAGCATGCTTGACGACTTCTTCGCGCGCGCGCTGATCGCCGGGGTCGGGCTGGCACTCATCGCCGGCCCCCTTGGCTGCTTCGTCGTGTGGCGGCGCATGGCCTATTTCGGCGACACGATGGCCCATTCGGCATTGCTCGGGGTGGCGCTGTCGTTCCTGATGGGCGCGAACCTGATGGTGGGGGTATTCGCCGTGGCGGCGCTGGTGGCGCTGGCGCTGCTGTTATTGCAACGGCAGGCAAGTCTTTCGACCGATGCGCTTCTGGGCATTCTCTCGCACTCGACGCTGGCGGTGGGGCTGGTGCTCGTGGCGTTCATGAGCTGGGTGCGGATCGACCTGATGGGATTCCTGTTCGGCGATATTCTCGCCGTGTCACGGCTCGATATCGCGGTGATCTATCTGGGCGGGCTGGTGATCCTGGGACTACTGATCGTGCTGTGGCGGCCGCTTCTGGCCGGCACGGTCAGCCCGGAACTGGCCGAAGCGGAGGGGCAGCGCCCGGAGATGGCGCGGGTGATGCTGATGATCCTGATGGCGTCGGTGATCGCCATAGCGATGAAGCTGGTGGGCGTTCTGCTGATCACCTCGCTGCTCATCATCCCGGCGGCCACCGCCCGCCGGCTGAGCACGACGCCAGAGCAGATGGCCCTGATCGCCTCGGGTCTCGGGGCGTTGGCGGTGATCGGCGGGCTGATGTCCTCGCTGCGCTGGGACACGCCGTCCGGCCCCTCCATCGTGGTCGCAGCGCTTGTTTTGTTCGTGGTCTCGCTTATCTTACCCGTAGGAGCTTCACGCGGAGAATCGCATGCCGGACCCCGTTGACCTGACGCGCAATCAGAGCCTGGTGCTGGACCGGCTGGCGGCGGCGGACAGCCCGATGAGCGCCTACGACATTCTCGACGAAGTCCGGGCCGAGGGGATCAAGGCGCCGCTGCAGATCTACCGCGCGCTCGACAAGCTGCTCGAAAAGGGGCTGGCGCACCGGCTGGAGAGCATGAACGCCTTCGTCGCGTGCGCCGAGCCGCATTGTCACCGTACCGGCATCATCGCGTTCGCCATCTGCGAGACGTGCGGGCATGTCTCGGAGTTCGCCGACGACGTGGTGCGCGAACGGCTGGAGGACTGGGCGCAGCGCGACGGGTTCCGGCCGAACCGCACGACGGTGGAAATCCGCGGCACCTGCAGGGCCTGCGCGGCCTGAGCCGGGCCATGGGCACCTCCCCCACCCGCTACTGCCTGTTTTCTACCGGCTTCGGCGTGTGCGGGATCGGCTGGACGCCGGCGGGGGTCAGCCATTTCCAGCTTCCCGAAGCGACCGGGAAGGCGACGGAGGCGCGCATGCGGCGCGTGACCGGCGCCGACGGCCCTTCGGAACCGGAGGGTTTCGTGGCCGACGCCATCGGGCAGCTCACCGGCTATTTCACCGGCGCGCGGAGCGATTTTTCCGCATTGCCGCTGGACCTGTCCACGTTCGAGCCGTTCAGCCGGGCCGTTCTGGAGGCGGCGCGGGGCGTGGGATGGGGCGAGATCAGTTCCTACGGGGCGCTCGCCCGGGAGGTGGCGGACGTTTCCGCGTCGCAGGCGGTCGGCCAGGTCATGGGCAGCAATCCGATCCCGATCATCATTCCGTGCCACCGCATACTGGCGGCGGACGGCGGTATCGGCGGGTTTTCGGCGCCGGGCGGGACCGTGACCAAGACGCGGCTTCTGGAGATGGAAGGAGCGCTTGCCAAGTCGCCTGTCCTCGCCCAAACGGCCTTCGATTTCTGAAGCCACGCGCGGGGCGCAGGGGCCCCATGCACGTTCGGACTTGTTTTTGGCGCAATTTCATCGCATAACACGGTCCATACGTTTTCAGCCGTCATTGGCTGTCTGATCACCCGGTTTACCGGTCTGTCTGGCTTCCCCTGATACTTGTGAACGTTGCTAAACCATTTGCACGAGGCGAATGGGACTTCTCTTCCGCCAGGTTTTCAAAAACCAGGCGGATCCAAATCGAAAAAGGTAAGATGCCATGACTACCGGCACCGTCAAATTCTTCAACACCACCAAGGGCTTCGGCTTCATCACCCCCGACGAGGGCGGCAAGGATGCATTCGTTCACATCTCGGCCGTTCAGAACTCGGGCCTGGAAAGCCTCGCCGAAGGCCAGAAGGTGACCTACGAGCTCGAGAGCGGCCGCGACGGCCGCAGCTCGGCTGTCAATCTGGCGATCGCCGACTGACCCGGATTTCGAAGCCGCCCCGCCCGTTCGGGGCGGCTTCTCCTCCTTCCCGGAGCCAAAAAATGACATCGATCAATGCATCCCGCGCCCGCGCGGAAACACGTTTCGCTGCGCTCGAGAAAAAGCAGCAGCGCGCCCTGAGCGCGGAGGAAGAGGCTGCCAACGCCACGCGCGAGAAGACTGCGCGGCTAAGGTCTCTCAGGCTCGCCCGCGAGGCGGACGAAGCCGCTTCCCGCCCGGCCAAGCCGGCCATTCGCAAGCGAAAAAGCCGCTAGATCGCCCGACGATCTAGC
>CAZNHG010000237.1:0-5179 GCA_964572555.1 uncultured Devosiaceae bacterium
TGTGCTCGACCACCCGCGGGCCGGCGATCTGGCCGTCCTTGGTGACGTGGCCGACGAGCACGACGGCGGCGCCGGTCTTCTTGGCGAAGCGGGTGAGGGCCTGGGCGCTGGTGCGCACCTGGGTGACGGTGCCCGGGGCGCTTTCGACCCGGTCGGTCCACAGCGTCTGGATGGAGTCGATGATGACCAGATGCGGCGCGTCGCCCTGTTCGAGCGTGGCGAGGATCGTCTCGACATTGGTTTCGCTGGCGAGTTCGACGGGGCTGTCCGCAAGGCCGAGCCTTTGGGCGCGCAGGCGGACCTGGGCCACGGCCTCCTCGCCCGAGACATAGATGACGCGCCGCCCGTTGCGGGCGAGGACCGCTGCGGCCTGCAACAGCATTGTCGACTTGCCGATGCCGGGGTCGCCACCGACCAGAAGCGCCGAGCCCACGACGAAGCCGCCGCCGGTGACGCGGTCGAGCTCGCCGATGGTGGTGGAGATGCGGGCGGCATCCTCGGTCTCGCCGGACAGCGGCGCGAGTTCGACAGGCCGGCCCGCGGCCACGGCGGCCCTGGGACCGCCGCCGACGCCGCCGGTTTCAACCGTTTCCTCGACAATGGTGTTCCACTCGCCGCAGCTTTCGCAGCGGCCCGTCCACTGCGCGGAAACGGCGCCGCACGCCTGGCAGACGTAATTGCGCCGGCGCTTTGCCATTACTCGGCGCCGTCCGTGGCGGGGCTGACATAGGTGCGGCGATAGCGGCCCTTAAGGCTGGTGAGGATCTCGTAGCCGATGGTGCCGGCGGGGTCGGCCTGGTGGTCCACCGTGATCGTCTTGCCTAGCACCTCGGCCATGTCGCCGGGCCGGGGTATCCGGTCGCCGAAATCGGTGACGTCCACGGCGACAAGGTCCATCGAGACGCGCCCGACAACCGGTGCGACGCGGCCGTTGAAGGCGACCTGGCCGCCACGGCGGGTATTCGAAGCCGAGAGGTGGCGCAGGAAGCCGTCGCCATAGCCGATGGCGAGGATGGCGAGGCGGCTGTCGCGGTCGAGTGTGTAGGTGGCGCCGTAGCCCACGGTTTCGCCGGTCTTGCCTTCGCGCACCTGCAGCACGGGGACTTCGAGCTTGACTACCGGGTGCATGGGGTTCTTCCGGCCGTTGACGGCGCGGCCGCCATAGACGGCTATGCCGGGGCGCACGAGCTGGAAATGGTTGTCGCGCGAGTTCATGGTGCCCGCGGAGTTGGCGAGCGAGGCGGGGACGCCGGGGAACTGCTGGAGGACGGACTGGAACAGGGCGAGCTGAGCGCGGTTCTTTTCATGGCTCGGCTGATCGGCGCAGGCGAGGTGGCTCATGATCATTTGCGGCATGTAGCCGAACTTGTCGGTGCGCGCCCGCGCAGCGTCGGTCTCGTTGATGCGCATGCCGAGCCGGTTCATGCCGGTGTCGAAGTGAAGCGCGGCGGGCAAGGCCTCGTTGCGGTCGACGCAGTGGGCCAGCCATTCCTCGAGCATCTCGATGGAATTGAGGACCGGCATGAGGGCCTTTTCCTCGTATAGCCGCGCAGCGCCGGGGATCAGGCCGTCCATGACGAAGATGTGGGCGTTGGGCAGCTCGTTGCGCAGGCTCACGCCTTCGTCGGGCGTGGCGACGAAGAAGAAGCGCGCGCCGGCGTTGTAGAGGGCCGTGCTGGTGGGCAAAAGGCCGGTGCCGTAGGCATCCGCCTTGACCACGGCGCCGGTGAGCGCCTTGGCGCTGATGGCGTCGAGCGCCCGCCAGTTCTTGACGATCGCGCCCAGATCAACGGTGAGGTGGCCGCCAAGACCCGTAATCGAAGCAGGTGCCATGTATGGTCCCAGGTTGAGTGGTTGCGCCTTCGAAAAGTGAAAATGGGCTCACTTCCACGGAAAGCACGCTAGTCCATGCGCTCGGGCAGGTAATCCGATTGTGCCAGATTCGAGAAGCGCGTGTACTGGGCATCGAAGGCGAGCTGCACGGTGCCGGTGGGGCCGTGGCGCTGCTTGCCGATGATGACGTCGGCGCGGCCATGCACGGCTTCCATCTCGTTCTGCCAGTCGAGATGTTCCTGGGTGCCTTCCTTGGGCTCCTTGTTCTTGAGGTAGTATTCGTCGCGATAGACGAACAGCACCACGTCGGCGTCCTGCTCGATGGAGCCGGATTCGCGCAGGTCGGCGAGCTGGGGGCGCTTGTCGTCGCGGTTCTCGACCTGACGGGAGAGCTGGCTGAGCGCGATGACGGGAACCTCGAGCTCCTTGGCGAGGGCCTTGAGCGAGGTAGTGATCTCGGTGAGCTCCTGCACGCGGCTGTCGGCGGCGCGGCGCGAGGAGCCGGAGAGGAGCTGGAGATAGTCGACGATGAGCAGGTCGAGCCCTTTCTGACGCTTGAGGCGCCGGGCACGGGCCATGACCTGGGCGACGTTGAGGCCGCCGGTGTCGTCGATGAACAGCGGAACCTGGGCCATCAGGTTCGAGGTGTCCACGAGCTTGGAGAACTGGCTTTCGTGGATGTTGCCGCGGCGGATATCCGAGGACGAGATCTGCGACTGCTCGGCGAGAATACGCGTGGCGAGCTGTTCGGCGCTCATCTCGAGCGAGAAAAAGCCCACGCTGCCGCCGTCGACGGTGCGCATGTGCCCGTCGGGGGTGGGCTCGGCCTTGTAGTTGCGCGCAACATGGAAGGCGATATTGGTCGCCAGCGAGGTCTTGCCCATGGCGGGGCGGGCGGCGAGGATGACGAGGTCGGACCTCTGCAGGCCGCCCATGAGGCGGTCGAGGTCGGTCAGGCCCGTCGCTGTGCCCGAGAGGGTGCCGTCGCGGTGATAGGCCTCGCCGGCCATCTCGATGGCGTCGCGCAACGCGGCGTTGAAGCCCTGGAAGCCGCCGTCGTAGCGGCCGCGTTCGGCGAGTTCGAAGAGCTGCTTCTCGGCTTCCTCGATCTGTTTTTCCGGGGTGGCCTCGACTTCCGACTCGTAGGCGTGCTCGACCATGTGTTCGCCGACCTGGATCAGCGAGCGGCGGATGGCGAGGTCGTAGACCGACTGGCCGTAGTCGGCAGCGTTGATGACGGTCGTGGCCTCGGCGGCGAGGCGGGCGAGATACTGCGCCATGGTGACCTCCTCGAGGAGGTCGTCGGGCAGGAAGGTCTTGGCGGTGACGGGGGTTGCCGTCTTGCCGGCGCGGATGATCTTGGCGCAGACCTCGTAGATCTCGCTATGGATCGGCTCGTAGAAGTGCTCGGGCTCGAGGAAGTCGGAAACGCGGTAGAACGCCTCGTTGTTCACCAGAATCGCGCCCAGAAGCGCCTGTTCGGCCTCGATGTTGTGGGGCGCCACACGGTAGTCATTGCCCTCGGCGGGGCGGAGCTGGCGTACCTCGGCCATCGGAACCTCATGATGAACTGGTGAACGGGTTTGGTAACCCGTCTCGCTGATTCCCGCGACTCAAACCGGATCGCTCCGGGCATGTTGAAGACTATGAATGAAAGCGGGGATAATCGACGATTCGGGTGACATGAAAAAGGCCGGGGCGAACCCCGGCCTTCGTCGTTTGGCGCGCGAGACAGGGACTTACGCGTCTTCCTGCTTCTCGGTTTCCTCGGCGTCGGCGACCGGCTCTTCGCCCTCGGCCTCGCCTTCTTCGGTTTCCTCTTCCGCCTCTTCCTGGTCGTAGTCGTCCTGGTCGGGGCTGTAGACGGTCATGTCCTCGCCGCGGGACTGGCGCTCGGCCTCGTCCTCGGAGCGGGCGACGTTGATGGTGACGGTCACCTCGACCTCGGCGTGGAGGTTGAGGGCGACCTTGTGCACACCGACCGACTTGATCGGGGCAACGAGATCGACCTGGCCGCGCCTGACGGTGTAGCCGTCCCCGGCCAGTGCCTCGACAATGTCGCGGGTCGACACCGAGCCGTACAGCTGACCGGTCTCGCCGGCCTGGCGGATCATGACGATGGAATGCCCGTCGAGGCCTTCGGCGATGCCGGCGGCCTGCTGGCGGCGTTCCTCGTTGCGCTTCTCGATGGCGGCACGCTCGGCCTCGAACTTGGCGCGGTTGGCCGTGTTGGCGCGCAGGGCGCGGCCCTGTGGCAGAAGGCAGTTGCGGGCGTAGCCGTCACGGACGGTGACTTCGTCGCCAATGGTGCCGTAGCGGCCGACACGTTCCAGAAGAATGACTTTCATTTCTCTCTCCAATGCTGTCCCATCTTCGTGATGGTTAGGAGCGGCAGCTCATCCGCCGCCCCAACGTTCCCTGTGCGGGAATGCGCCTGCCTCAGCTCGACGCGTAGGGCAGAAGGCCGAGGAAGCGGGCGCGCTTGATGGCGCGGGCCAGCTCGCGCTGCTTCTTGGCCGAGACCGCGGTGATGCGGCTGGGCACGATCTTGCCGCGCTCGGACACGTAGCGCTGCAGGAGCCGCACGTCCTTGTAGTCGATCGTCGGCGCGTTGGCACCGGAGAACGGGCAGGTCTTGCGGCGGCGCTGGAAGGGGCGGCGCGTCGGGGCGGTGGTCAGGTTCTTGATAGCCATGACGTCAAATCTCCTTCGTTACCGGCGCGGACCACGGCCGCCACGGTCCGGGCGGTCGTCGCGCTTCTGCATCATCACCGAGGGGTTGTCCTCGAGTTCGTCGACGCGAATGGTCATGAAGCGCAGGACGTCTTCACTGATGCGCATCTGACGCTCCATCTCCGCGACGGCGCTGTGCGGCGCGTCGATGTTCAGGAGGGTGTAGTGCGCCTTGCGGTTCTTCCTGATGCGGAAGGTGAGGGACTTCACGCCCCAGTACTCCGTCTTGGTGACCTTGCCGCCATTGTTGCCGATCAGCTCGGAGTAGGTGTTGGTCAATTCCTCGACCTGCTGCGCGGAAACGTCCTGCCGCGCCAGGAAAACATGCTCGTAAAGGGCCATGGAACGCCTTTCACTACGTTCGTGGTTTCTTGTGGCATTGAGTGGCGCGGAGCCTCCTTGAAGCCGAAAGGCGTCAAAGCAGTCTTGCAAAGAGCGGGAACACGGGAGGCCGAGCGACACCGTCCGGTCGTTCTGTCGGCAATACACCAACCCTCCGTTCAGCCCCCGGCCAAACGAATGCGAGGCGGTGAATAGGGCGAATGGGCCTCAAATGCAAGCCCAAAGACACGGAAACGGGCGTGAAAATGATCGGGAACCTTGCCGGAATTTA
>CAZNHG010000238.1:0-5161 GCA_964572555.1 uncultured Devosiaceae bacterium
AGGCCGCGCAGCATGTCGTGCATTTCCTGCCCGCAGATCGTGATGATCTCGCTGATCTGGGGGATCGGCGGACGTGGCCAGAACTGCAGTTCATCCCGCCAGCTCATGCCATCGACCGCCTCGAAGATCGTCGAAAGCCGTCGGACCTCCGGGTCCGCGCCGACCGAATAACGCGGCGCCGTGCGGCTGCCGGCCAGGATGTAAAGTTTCTGTGCCTCGGGCGCCGTGAAGGCGATCAGTGCCTCGGCCGCCGCCTCGCGCCGCTCTTGCGGCAGATTGGCTGGTATGCCCAGAACGTAGCCGCCAACCGGCGCCACTGGTGCCCCCTCGGGACCGGCAGGGTGGGGCAGATAGCCCGTCGTGCCGCAGGCTGGCGAGGTGGGGTCGAGTTCGAAATAGGGCGCGAGCAGGGTATAACCGTAGGCCATGGCGATCTTGCCCGCCGCATAGGGGCGCACGCGCTCGTACCAGGACATCGAGAGGATGTCGGGGGGCGAATACTGCATCAACTCAAGCAGGTATTCGGCCGCTGCCCGCGCCCGCGGCGTGTCGATGGTCACAACGATATCGTCGCGCTCGAGATGGTCGGCATCGTACCCGCCCGCGATTGGGGGCATGTTGATGATCGGCTGGCCGAAGTCGGCACAGGTCATCATGAAGGTGTGCCCGAGAGCGGTGCCGCGCGCCGCATTCCAGGCGATACCGTAGCGCCCGCGATTGGGGGCGTGCAGCTCACGGGCCGCGTCGAGTACACCCTTGGTCGTCAGAGGCGGCTCCAGCCCCATTTCGGCAAAAAGGTCGCGCCGGTAGAACAACAACTCCGGCGTCGTCTGGCTCGGTACGCCGTAGGGGCGTCCGTTCCAGTGGGCGGCGCGCCAGCCAGCGGTATGGAAATCGGCAGGGTCGAGCCGGTCTATATCGAGGATTTCATCGAGCGGCAGGAGGACGTCCTTCTTCACGAACTCGCCTATCCAGGGCAAGTCGACCGCGACCACGTCATAGCGGCTGGCAGAACGTTCTGCATTGCGCAGCGCTTCCTCGCGAAGCCGGTCGATCGAAAAGGCACGCAGCCCGATACGGGTGCCGACCACCTGTTCGAACTGGCGCTTGAGCTGCTCCATTACCATGAAGGTGGGGTCGCCATGGACCAGTACGCGCAGCCCTCCCGCCAGGCTCAACGGCTGAGGTAGAACCTTGGGCGGCTGGATGGCCGCACTGCCGCTCATGTACGAGCCACCAAAATAGTAGTCCGCCTCCGAAGGGGCGTTGGAGACCGAGCCGAGCGTCTGGTGTGCAAGACGCCGCACTCGCTCGGACAACTGGCTCCAGGTCTGGATCAAATCCGCACTGGGATGCAGCGAGAAGCTCTTGCCTGTTTTGGTGCGCGGGCGCTGTTCGATGTGACCCTTTTCCTGCATCTCGTTGAGTTTGCGCATGGCCGTGGCGTAGGGCACCCCGGCTGCGGCCGCGAGCGAGGAGGCGGTAACCGTGCGTCCCTCCAGATGAGAGCGCATGAGATGCAGCGACATGTTGAGATAGGGGTCCGGCGAATTGGGATCGAGCCCGGCATCGAGTTCGGCCGACATGAGCTCGAGGAACCGGATCACGTCGATCATGGCGCGCTCGCCCTGCGCACCCTGATCCGGCGCGTGCACGTCCACGTTCGTTGCGGCCTGGATATTTTCGCTCACCATGGCATTCATGGAAGCGTGCCTCGCTCTGTCTGCGGCCCGGTTGTTGAAATCGGCCATCTCGTTTCTCCCAGCATGGTCAAAAAGCGTGATGCGGCAGTACGCCAAGAACATCCATTCTGGATATCAATCTATCCATTTTGGATAAGAAAGGCACGGATCGAGCGGCGAAGAGGCCCGATGATGGCGCTGCCGGGTGTTCGGGGAAGAGCGTTCTGCCAAGCGGACGAAGAGTGCCCGGTCATGAACAGAGCTAATGGGAGGAAAAACCATGAAATTCTCGACGAAGGCAGCATTGCTTTCGACGGCCGTCGCGGGCATGGCGATCGCGGGCCCTGCAACGGCCCAGACGATGACCATCGGCATCACCCAGAACAACGTGGGTGTCGACAGCTACCAAACCACTTACGAGCAGGCCTTCATTGCCGCGGCCGAGGACAACGACAATGTCGAGACGGTTGTTCTCGATGCCGGCGGTGATGTTGCCCGCCAGATCTCGCAGGTCGAGGACCTCGTCCAGCAGCAGGTCGATGCGATCATTATCTGGCCGACCAACGGCGAGGCGGTGATCCCTGCCGTACGCGAAGCTCATCAGGCCGGCATTCCGGTGGTCGTTACCAACTCCAACATCGCAGAGGCCGGCTTCGACTTCATTGCCTCGTTCTCCGGGCCCGACAATATCACCCAGGGATCGCGGTCGGCCGAGATCATGTGTGATCGTTTCAAGGAACTCGGAATCGCGGACGAGGCCAAGATCGTCGAGATCACCGGCCAGCCCGGCTATACCACTGCCATAGAGCGGTCCGACGGCTTCCAGGACCGACTTCCCGAGGTCTGCCCCGATGTCGAGTTGATGGAAAGCCAGCCGGGCGACTGGAACCGCGAGAAATCGCAGCAGGTGATGGAAGCTTTCCTGATTAAGTATGACGACATCGACGGTGTCTATGCCGGCGACGATAATATGGGAGTGGGCGCACTCAATGCCGCCAAGGCCGCCGGCCGCGCCGGGGACATCACATTCGTGGGCGCCACGAACTTCGCTGTCGGATATGAGGCCATGGAGCGCGGCGAATACTGGGGATCGATCTACCAGTCTCCCGTCGATGATGCCGAGGCGGCCCTGCAAACCGCAATAGATGTGCTCAATGGTGAGGACGTGCCGTTCCTGAACTACTTCGACACGCCCAAGATCACCCAGGATAATATGGATGAGTTCGACAAGCCGGTTTTCTGATCCCTCCCGCCGGAAAGGCACGGGCCCCTTCAATGGGTCCCGTGCCCCTGCCGGCCGGGATCCGGAAACGCGCCGCTCATATGGCCGGGGAGGGCCAGGCGGGGAGTGACGAAGGGGAGGGCGGTGTCCGGGCACGCCCTGATGCGGTTCAGGATTGAGGATCGTACGCGGAACGGTCGGCCCGCGGGGCCCGGCCATGAGGGGAGGACAGAGAAAAATGGCCGATCACAGGCTCAAGGCACTCACCGGTTTTCTGGGACGGCAAGGAATTCTGGTCGCCTTCATATTGTTCATGATCGCGTTTGGGCTCGCCAATGAGCGGTTTCTGGCGATGGACAACATCTTGGGCGTGATCAGATCATCCGCGATCCTGGGGGCGATGGCGCTAGGCGTCACCTTCGTGGTGATCAGCGGCAATCTCGACCTCTCGGTCGGCTCGATGATGTCCTTCTCTACCATCGTTGTACTCGACCTGCACGACAAGCTCGGTCCGCTCCTTGCCATCCCAGCGATGTTCGCGATGACGCTGGCGCTTGGAGCATTGATTGGGTTCCTGGTCGGATATTTGCGGCTCAACTCCTTGATCGTCACCCTGGGCATGCTCTCGGCTATCCACGGGCTGACACTGACATACTCCGGCGGCAAGAACATGGATATCGCCGACAAGGAACACACCTGGTTCAGCTTCTTCGGCCAGGAGACGCTCTTCGGCATACCCGTTCCCATTCTCATCTTCGGCCTGCTGGCGGCCCTTCTCGCGCTGGTGCTCTCGCGCACTCCCTTCGGCCGCAAGGTTTACGCGGTGGGCGGCAACGGCACTGCCGCCACTTTCTCGGGCATCCCGCGCGCCCGTACGGTCTTTTACTGCTACATGATCTCCGCCTTCTGCGTGGCTACCGCCGGCCTCATCCAGGCGAGCCGGTCGCTGGGCAGCCAGAACACAGTGGGCCAAGGCATGGAACTTGAGGTTCTCGCCGCGGTTATCCTGGGCGGCGCCTCGCTGATGGGCGGGGCGGGTACCGTCTTCAAGACGGTCATCGGGGTGTTGATTCTGGGCTTCATTCAGAACGGCCTGCTGCTGGTGGGGTATCCCTATTACACCCAATGGCTCGTCACCTGGGTGATCATCATCATGGCCGTGTGGCTCGACATCGCCGCCAAGCGCGGCATGCTCTGGTCACCGATGGCGTAGGGGGGAGATCATGGACTCTCAGACACAATCCGAAACCCTGTCTCAACCTGCGGTCCGAACTCCGGTTCTGAGCAAGGCATTTCTCGCTAAGCACGCCCAGGAGGGCGCGATCTGGGGCGTTATCGTGCTCGAGTTGATCTTCTTTAGCATCGCGGGCCGATTCCTGTCCGTGTCCGACACCGCATTCCTGTCGCCCGGCAATATGCTGCTGCTGCTCGAGCAGTCAGTCCCCCTGGGCATTGTTGCCCTCGGCATGACCATTGTCATGATCAATGGCAACATCGACCTGTCGGTCGGGGCGACCTTTGCACTGTGTGCCGTCATCATGCTCGATTCCCTCGGCTGGCCGATCTTTGCGGGACTGGGGGACTGGGCCATTCCCGTCGCATGGGGCCTCGCTCTGCTCGCCGGAATGGCGTTGGGGGCAATCAACGGGCTGATTGTCTGGAAAACCGGGGTCGACGCCTTCATCGTCACCCTCGGCGCCATGCTCGGGTTTCGCGGGCTCGTTTTCATGTACAACGGCGAACAGCCCACTTCGAACCTCAACTGGACCATGGTCGACATCGCGGAAGGCGGCGTTCTTGGCATATCCACGCCCGTGATCGTCTTTGCTGCGTGCATTGCTGCCGTCTGGTTCCTTATGAACTGCACCGTGCATGGCCGGAACGCCTACGCCATCGGCGACAACCGCGAGGCAGCCATCAACGCCGGAATCAAGGTTGGCCCGCACATGATGATCAACTACATCATCGTCGGCCTTCTGACCGCGCTCAGTTCGATAACCTTCTATTCGGCCAGCGGGTCGGTGAACCCGAATGACGGCATGCTCTACGAATTGTGGATCATCACCGCCGTCGTCCTGGGCGGCACCAAGCTCTCAGGCGGCAAGGGGTCCATTGTCGCCACCATCGGGGGTGTCCTGGCCATTCAGCTTCTGCGCAAGGGGCTCGGGTTTATCGGCGCGGATTCGGCCATGGTGAACCTGGTGATCGGTTCGATCCTGGTCGCGGTCCTCTATCTCGACCGTCAGCTCAACCGCAA
>CAZNHG010000239.1:0-1508 GCA_964572555.1 uncultured Devosiaceae bacterium
CTGTACTTGGGTGATCGTGTGGTGGTCATGTCGCGCCGGCCCGGCCGCATCATCGAAGACGTCTCAGTTCCCTATCCCAGGCCGAGGGACTACGCGGTTACCAGCCATGCGGAGTTTCAGCACCTAAAGGACCACGTCTTGTCCTTGATCCGCGCACAGCACGATACGTCCGTATCCGATGGTCAGCCTCCCAGAAGGAGCGAAACATGAGCCGGACCGTGTTCACGACCGACAAAGTCATCAAATTACCTGCGCCGCTGTCGAATGCAGTCAGAGCAGGCAACCTTCTTTTCCTTTCGGGGATCACGCCCTTCGACGTAGACAGGAACCTCGCTAAAGGTGATTTCCCAGCCCAGATGCGGCAAACTATGAGCAGTATCAAAACCATTCTTGAGGAGGCCGGCTCCTCGCTGGACCGGGTGGTCAAAGTCACGGTCTTACTTGCGAACGTTGAGGATTTCCGAACGATGTTCGATATCTACAGGACGTATTTCGAGGAGCCGTACCCGGCGTTGACCACGATCGGATCGACGCTGGTCATCGACGACTTCCTTCTGGAGATCGAGTGCGTCGCTGAACTCGATTAACAAGGTCGAGCACCACCATACTGCCGCAAGGAGCACAGGATTCTGGGCCTCGTCAGCACTACCGCCATAGCGAGACCGTCTCGGCATCTTGACCAGCGTGCTCGATCCTCTCCCAATCCTGGTCACAAAGGAGATGGAATGGTGAGCTTGCGCACCGGGGAACGCCTCACGATTCCCGCCCGCCACGGCAAAGCGGTTCGGCTCGAAGCCGGGCAGAAGGTGAAGGTGATCAACACCTTCGGGCAGCAGGTGCTGGACACCTGGGCTTTTAACGGCTCCAACCCGAGTGAGTACATGTCGATGGAGCACAGTCGCTCGCGCCTGAGCAAGGTGAACCCGAAGGCTGGTGACGCCCTAGTCACGAATGCGAGACGACCGATCCTGTCGCTCGAGGAGGACACCTCCCCCGGCATCCACGATACGCTGCTCTGCCCGTGCAACGCCGCGCTGTACCGCGAGATGGGCTGCACGGAATTCCACCGCAACTGTGAGGACAACCTGCACGAGGCGCTCACCGAGTTAGGTTGTGACGTCGCCTGGACGCCGGCGGCGCTCAATCTGTTCATGAACACCCCGGTCAATTCGAAGGGCCTGATCGATCGCGAGCCGCCGGCGAGCCGGCCCGGCGACTACGTCGTCCTGCGCGCGGAGATGGACCTGGTGCTCGTGCTCTCGGCCTGTCCGCAGGACCTCTCGGTCATCAACGGCGTGGCGCGGCAGCCCACCGACGCCCATCTCGAGGCGATCACGTGAGCGCAGATGAGTTCGAGCCGGCGCTGATTCGCCTGATCGATCTGAAGAAGAGCTTCGACACGTTCGAGGTCATCCGCGGCGTCTCGCTTGACGTCGCGCGCGGCGAGGTGATCGCGATCATCGGCGCCAGCGGCTCGGGCAAGAGCACGTTGCTGCGCTGCCTCAACC
>CAZNHG010000239.1:1518-5155 GCA_964572555.1 uncultured Devosiaceae bacterium
TCTGTGGCCGCACATGACGGTGCTGGAAAACGTCATCGAGGCGCCGGTGACGGTCCAAGGCCTGGCCAAACGCGAGGCGACCGAGCGTGCCGAAGAGCTCCTCGGGCGGATCGGTCTCGCGGACAAGCGCCACGACTATCCGAGCCGGCTCTCCGGCGGACAGCAGCAGCGGGTGGCGGTCGCCCGGGCGCTGGCCATGGCGCCCAAGGCGATGCTGTTCGACGAGGTCACCTCCGCGCTCGATCCCGAGCTGGTGGGCGAGGTGCTCGAGCTGCTCGGCGAGCTGGCGCGCGAGGGCATGACCATGCTGGTCGTGACCCACGAGATCGCGTTCGCCCGCGACGTGAGCAACCGGACAGTTTTCGTCGACCAGGGCCTTGTCGCCGAGGCCGGCCCGTCGCAAGACGTCCTCAACCATCCGCAAAACGAGCGCACACGCCAGTTCCTACGCCGCGTGTTGCGCAGCGGTGCGGGCACGGCGCCGGTGTAGCGATGCCGCCGTCGGGCGGCCCGCCCTCGCTCAAGCGTTCCTTTTTCGAATCCGAGGAGTGCGATCGAATGAGTGGTCTCTTGGACTACTGGGCCTCGATTGCGGGCTACATGCCAAGCTTCCTCTATGCCTGCTGGATCGTCATGCAGCTGACCGTGCTGTGCATCCTGGTCAGTTGGCTGTGCGGACTGTCGGCCGCGCTCGGCAAGGTTTCTCCGTACCGCATGTTGCGTTGGCCCGCCGATTTTTACGTCTGGTTCATCCGGGGCACGCCCACGCTGGTCCAGATCTTCATCGTCTACTTCGGCCTGCCGCAGCTCGGCTTCAAGCTCTCGCCGTTCGTGGCCGGCGTCATTGCGCTCGGCGTCAACAGCGGTGCCTATGTGGCAGAGATCGTGCGCGGCGGTCTGATAGCGATCCCCAATGGGCAGGTCGAGTCGGCGGCCGCGCTCGGCATGAGCTACTACCATACCATGAGGCGGATCGTACTGCCCCAGGTCGCACGTATCATCCTGCCGCCGATCACCAACGAAGCCACCACGACACTCAAGAACACGTCGCTGCTGTCGACCATCACCGTGGTCGAGCTGACCATGCAGGCCCAGATGATCATTTCGGCCACTTTCCGGCCGTTCGACTTCTACATCATTGCGGCGATTTTCTACCTGGTGATGACGACGTTGCTTATGCAGCTGTCCACCTGGCTCGAGCGCCATCAGGCATTGAAATACTGAGTGGCCCCGGGCACCATCGAACTCCGATGAAAGGGGAGCGATGACCACCCTGCCCACCGATGCCCTCGAAGTGCCGCGCTTTTGTGGGGTGCCGACGTTCATGCGACTGCCGCACCGCGACTCGCGCGATCGTCTCGATGTCGGCGTCATCGGCCTGCCATCGGACAATGGCGCGCCGTACCGCACCGGTGCTCGATTCGGCCCAAATGCAGTGCGCGCCATGTCGGTGATGCTGCGGCCGGTCAACCCCTACCACGGCAACATCAATGTCTTCGAGACGCTCGCGGTCGGTGATGTTGGCGATGCGCCAGTCGTGCCCGGTTACATGCTGGAGTCGCTGGAGAGCATGGAGGCAGCGATCGCCAGCCTCGTCGAGAAAGGCACGATACCTGCTGCGATCGGTGGGGACCATGGTGTGGCGATCGCGGAGCTGCGCGCGCTCGCTCGACGCCACGGTCCTTTGGCGCTCGTCCAGTTCGATTCCCACACCGACACCTGGCCGGGCTACTTCCGTGGCATGAGGCACAGCGCGGGCACGCCATTCCGGCGCGGGGTCGAGGAAGGTCTCGTAGAGCCCAAGCGTTCGATCCAGATCGGCATGCGCGGCTCGCTGTTTCGCGAGACTGACCTGTCTCAGTCCGTTGACCTCGGCTACGAGGTGGTCACCACCGACGAGCTGTTTGATGCAGGTCTGGAGGGCATAGGTGAGCGGGTGCGCCGTCGCACCGGCAGTCACCCGGTTTTTTTGAGTTTCGATATGGACTTCGTCGATCCGGCAGCGGCGCCCGGTGTGCAGACACCTGAGGCAGGCGGTCCGAATCAGCGCGAGACCCTCAAGATCGTGCGCAGCCTCACCGGGCTCGACATCGTCGGATGCGACGTAGTCGAGACGAATCCGCTGTACGATGGCCCGGGACAGGTGACCTCGTTGCTGGCTGCGACGGTACTGGCCGAGATGCTAGCCCTGATTGCGCTTGCGCGCGCCGGACAGTGAGCGCATCAACGGACGTCTGGCGAACACGCTAAGCAAAAACCAAAGGAGAGGACAAATGATCGGGAGAGGGTTGATCGGCGCTGTCGCAGGGACGCTCATGGGGCTTGCAGCATCCGGGACCACCGGCGCGTTGGCCGCGGGGAACGATCTCGAGCTGCTCGTTCCGGGCGAGCTCAGTGCCGCGACCGAGGGCACCTTTCCGCCGTTTAGCATGCAGGACGAGCAGGGTGATCTCGACGGGCTGGAAATCCGGCTGATGCGCGAGATCTGCGACCGCCTGGCCCTCGAGTACAAGCCGGTGCTGATCAAATGGGATTCGATCCTGGTCGGCCTGTTCTCCGATCAGTACGACATCATCAGCGCGGCCATGGACATCACCTCAGAGCGCCAGGAGAAGGTTCTCTTCTCGCGCGGCTGGCTGGAATCCGGCGGGCGCTTCGTGGTGCACGAGGACGCACCGATGTCGAAGGCATCCGACATCGAGGACAAGGTGGTTGGCGTGCTGGTCGCCTCCACCTGGGCTGAGCTCGCCAAGGAGAACGGTGCCAAGGAGATCAAGACCTACAAGGCGGAGACCGACGCCGTCCAGGATTTGGTCAACGGCAACATCGACGGGGTGGTCACCGATTCGATCGCGGCCGCTTACATCATCGAGGAGAAAGGCCTGCCCTTGAAGCTGACCGAGGGATACCTCAGCCGGGTGCAAAAGGGCTGGCCCACCAAGAAGGGACGGGAGAACCTGATCAAGGCGATCAACGAGACGCTTGATGAGATGATCGCCGATGGCACCTACGCCGAGCTCACAGAGCCGCTGGTCGGCTACAGTCCGGCCCCTGAGGATCCCATCCCCAGCAACTTCGAAAAGTAACGCAGAGTATGTGTACGTCTTCGTCGAGCTCCGCTGACATCAGCAGGATCGGGCGAGCTACAAACGCTAAACCGCAGCCCAACAGAGCCGCATCGGAACAGGCTGCGTTGCGTGTGCACCACCCGGCGCCACCCCTTTGGACGCCCTATGACTCTCAGTCCACCATCCGTAGCCGGCATGGCGAAGCATCCATAGAGACGGTCATGGGCCGCTTTAGGTGGGTGAATGACACGATAGCTTGGCCGGGAGGCTGAGCTGGCAAAGGGCGCCAAACCGCTTCGTCGACGCTAGGAATGACCTTGCGGAGTCGGTTGATAACGTTTGCGTCCTGGATCTTGTGCAGAATCCAGTTGTTGATGAGGGCGAACACCTCGTCCGGCAAGTGTTGGGGCAGCTGCGTAATGAATCCGAGCCCAAGCCACCGCTTGCGTCCGCGTCGGGCGATACGGGCGACCTGTTGGAACAACACCGGCATCTGGCGGACGCGCTCCGCGCTCAGGAACTCGTGTGCCTCTTCGATCAGCACCAGAGCGAGCGTGAGCCGTTCACCA
>CAZNHG010000240.1:0-3241 GCA_964572555.1 uncultured Devosiaceae bacterium
TGAAGAGGGCAGCACAACCCATTGAAATCGGATTCGAAATGAAACGGCCTCATCCGTCGGATGAGGCCGTCTAGATCGCCCGACGATCTAGATTCTTAGTGTTCGCGCCGGTTAAGCGAAAAACCGGATTCCACTTTTTCGCCCGGCGCTCTAGCACTGGTTAACGTACCATGCTGAGGTCGCGATTGGCGTACCGCCAGCCCTCACAGACCTGGGAGCTATTGTTCCCGCGTGACGCCGTATTCCCCAGCCATCTCAGCCATCGTGTTGTGCATGTCTCTTAACAGGTCGAGCTTGGCTGAAGTGCCCTGTTGTACGATGCCGATCTGACGGAACAACTGGGGTGATCCGAAGCGGCTGGTGGTGAGGGGTTCGTCGCTGTCGCTGACGGAAAGGCGCGGCACCACGCTTACGCCCAGGCCTGCGGCCACGCACTCGACGATGGCCGGGATCGTGTCGATCTCGGCAATGTCGTTGGTGGTGACGTTCATGCGGGCGAGTTCGGTGTCGATCAGGTTTGCCAGGGGCACGTTGCTGCTGAACCGCACGAAGGGCATCTGTTCGAGCATGTCCTTGGCCGGGCGATCGGGTGTGCCTGGAGGCGCGATGACGACCAGCGGCTCCCGGATGAAGGGCGCCCAGCTCAAGGTCCGGGGAATGCTCAGATGCTCGGCGACGATCGCCAGGTCTATCCGACCTGCCCGGACGTCACTGATCAGCGCGCTGGACAAACCCACTCGAACTTTGACGCGCAGTTCCGGATAGGTACTGCGGAGCGCCACGATCGCACGCGGCAGCAGCCCGATTGTGCTGGTGCGTACCGAGCCGATGTTGAGGGTGCCCGTGGTGCGCCTGCCCTGGATGACGCTGTTCGCGTCATCGATAAGGCCCAGAACCTGCTTGGCCGTTTCGAGTAATTGCAGGCCCTGGATGTTGAGAGTCGGAGGGCGGCGCTCGCGATTGAACAGAGGCATGCCGACTTCGTCCTCGAGCGCATGAATCTGCTGGCTGACCGCCGAGGGTGTTAGATGAACCACTTCGGCGGCACGGGCGAAGGTGCCGTAATCGGCGATGGCCACGAGTGTCTTGAGCTGGCGGGTATCCATAGCAGGGCAAGTTGCATTTCATCTAACGAGGCGAAATAGCCAAACGCGTGAAGCCTGACCGTCGATGTGACATCCTCGTGGCGTACGTTTCGCTCCGCCAAACCTCTGATCGAACGATCCTATTCCGCGAGCATCATCCATAAATGAAGTGATGCTTAATTTATACAAAAGAACTAATCGCTTCTGTGAAGTCAAGCTATTTGTTAGCTCTTTGGGTAGCGGAGGAATGCCGTGACCCGCTGGGAGGCCGTCGCGGACATCACCTGAAGAATTCGAACGATTGTCTGGCCCGCGCATGTCGCGGCCAGCTCGAAGGAGTGCGCAGTGAGCAACACGATCCTCGTGACCGGTCCCGATCTCGATTCAAGTGCTGTACAGCTTGTGTGCGATCAGGGCTTCGAGGTGGCTCACACGCCGGCCTATGCCGACAGTGCCGTGATCTCGGCCCGCCTCAAGGAAACCGGCGCGGTGGGCATCGTATCGCGGCTGGGCCGGATCGATGCAAGCGTCATCGAGGCAGCCCCCGACTTGCGCGTCATCTCCAAACACGGGGTCGGAGTCGACAACATCGATCTCGAGCATGCCGCAGCACGTGGCATCCCCGTTCTGGTCGCGAGAGGGGCCAACGCGGCGTCCGTCGCTGAACATGCCATAGCCCTCTTGCTGACATCGGTTAAGCAGATCCTGCCGCTCGACGCCGGGCTGCGGGCCGGGCGCTGGGACAAGCCAAGTTTCGCCGGGCAGGAACTGGCCGGGGCGACCCTTGGACTTATGGGCATGGGCTCGATCGCTCAGGCGACGGGCCGCATCGCGAAGGGTCTGGGACTCAAGCTCATCGGCCATGATCCCTATGCGCCGGCTGCGGCTTTCAACGAGCTGGGCGTTGCGCGGTGCGACAGTTTCGAGGAGTTGGCGGCGGGATCGAACGTCCTCAGCCTTCACTGTCCGCTCAACGATCGGACACGCGCGATCCTGAACGCCGATGCAATCGCGCGCATGCCCGAGAGAGCCTATGTCATCAACACGGCGCGTGGCGGTCTCATCGACGAGGCGGCGCTGCTGAACGCCATCAAGTCGGGGCATCTGGCGGGCGCAGGCCTGGATACGTTCGCTGTCGAACCGCCGGCCAATGACCATCCTTTCTTTGCCGAGCCCCGGATCGTCCTGACACCGCACATCGGTGGGGTGACCCGCCAGGCGAGCGCCCGTGTGGGGCGCGAGGCGGTCAGGGGCGTGTTCCAGGTTCTTCACGGCGAGCCGATTGCGCCGGAGCGTATCGCCAATCGCGACCTTCTCGCCGCTACCGCAAAACCCGTCGCCGAAACAGGGAAATGACAATGTCCGTGGGCTTCAGAGTTCTCGAACGTCACGCCGTGGCCCCGCTTGCCCAGGTCGAGGCGTTCGCCGCCCTGCCGGTGGCCAACGTGTCCGATTCCATGGCGCGCATGATGGCCGGTGGTCCGTCCTTGCGTCCCATGCACCGGGGCGGAGAAATGGCCGGTGTCGCGCTAACGGTGAAGACACGGCCGGGCGACAATTTGATGCTGCACAAGGCGATCGACATGGCCGTGCCCGGAGACGTGATCGTAGTCGATGCAGGTGGCGAGCTAACCAATGCACTCATGGGCGAGCTAATGCTCGCCTACGCGGTGAAACGGGGGGTCTCAGGTTTCGTGCTGAACGGGGCCATCCGGGACCTCGATGCCTTTGTCGAGACGAACCTGCCCACATACGCCGCCGGCGTCACGCATCGCGGGCCTTACAAGGACGGTCCCGGCGAGATCAACGTCCCCGTCAGCCTCGATGGCATGGTCGTTTCGCCCGGCGACATCGTGATCGGGGATTCCGATGGGGTTCTGGCGGTCCCGATGGAGGAGGCCGAGCAGGTTCTTGCCAGGACTAAGGCCAAGCAGGATGCCGAAGCACGGCAGATGAAGGCCATCGCGGATGGCACCAACGATCGCAGCTGGGTGAATGCCGCTCTCAAGGAGCGCGGCTGCGATCTTCCCAAAACCTGAAGCATTCTCATTTAAGGAGGAGTGACATGATCAATCTCATTCAGAAGACCGCGCTGGCTGGCGCAGTCGTGCTGACCGCGAGCGCGGCACCGCTCTGCCGGCTCGCTTCCGAGGTCG
>CAZNHG010000240.1:3251-5145 GCA_964572555.1 uncultured Devosiaceae bacterium
CTATCCCGGCCAGCCAATCGAAGTGCTCGTGGGCTATTCGGCCGGCGGCGGGACGGATGTCATGGCCCGCACGACTGCGCCTTTCATCGAGAAGTATCTGGGCGAGGATGCCAGCATCGCGGTGCAGAACATGCCCGGGGCGAGCGGCCAGATCGCGATCACCGAGGTCGCCAATGCCGACCCCGATGGCTACACCATCGGCACGTTCAATCTGCCCGGTATGATGGCCCGCACGCTTGATCGCGAGGCCGACTATGATGCGGACAGCTTCACCTATCTCGCCAACGTTGTGAACGATCCCAATGTCATCGTGACCTCGAAGGGGAGCGGGCTGGACACCATTGACAAGCTCATCGAGGAGGCATCTGCCAATCCGGGTGCGGTCACAGTCGGCATGTCGAGCCTTGGTGGCGACGATCACTTTGCGCTCATCAAGCTGCAAAATATGACTGACACCGAGTTCACCATCGTGCCATTCCGTGGTTCGGCGCCGGCGCGCACGGCCCTGATGGGCGGCCACGTCGCCATGGGCATCCTGAACATTTCGGAGGTCGCTGAATTCCAGGACGAACTCAACGTTCTGGGCGTCGCCCTTGAAGAGCGTTCGGAGTTCGCGCCCGACATCCCGACCTTCGCCGAACAGGGGGTCGATCTGGTGAACGGCTCGATGCGCGGTTTCGTCGCGCCCGAGGGGCTGCCCGAGGATGTCGAGGCCCAACTGCTCGAGGCCTTCAACCAACTCGCCGAGGATCCCGAGTTCCTTCAGGCGATGGAAGAAACGGCCAACCCCGTTCAAGTGGTGACCGGCGACGATTTCAAGGCGCTGACCCAGGATCTCTATGATCTGGCAGAAGGGGTCTGGGAAGAAACGCGCTGGAACTAGTACGTCCGGCGCGGGGATGCGAACCCCGCGCCAACCCCCGGATTTTGCCCGGAGCCCCATCCAAGTCCGAGCCCCGCAAAAATCGCCTGCACTCCTTTCCTTCGTCCGGGTACGACACTCACGTCGTGGTGGCGGCCGCGCTCCTGATCCCGGCGGCCGATCTGAGGCCCATCTCGGCCCTCTTGCCGGCCGCCATGCTCATCGCCCTGATGGGGCTTTCCGCGGTTATTCTGATAGTCGATCAGTGCGCGGCTTCAGCCGGGGAAGAACCCCGGCAGGTCACGACCGCGCCGCTGCGCGCCCTTGGCGCCTTTCTTCTGATCGTCGGTTATACGCTGTCAACCGAGTTCATCGGTTTTTACGTGAGCACCGCCGTGGCCATTCCGCTGGTGGCCTATGTGTTCGGCTACAGGTCGCCGCTGGGGCTGCTTGCCGCGACGGTCATCGTATTGGGCACGATCTATCTGATTTTCGATTTCGGGATGTCGCAGAACTTCCCGGTCGGTCTCCTCTGGGAGAATTGAGGCCAACATGTACTCCGATCTTTTGAACGCGCTTCCCGAGGTTGTCGGCCTCACTAATTTCGCCGCGGTTGTTATCGGCGTGATCGCCGGCATCATCGTGGGGGCGATGCCGGGTCTAAGCGCGACGATGGCGATTTCGGTACTCGTGCCCTTCACGTTTGGCCTCGAGCCCTTGGTCGCGCTCGGCTTGATGGCGGGTATCTACAACGGCGCCATGTATGGCGGAGCCATTCCTTCGGTCCTTCTGCGCATCCCCGGCACGCCGGCCGCCGTTGTTACGACATTCGACGGCTATCCCATGGCGCAAAAAGGCGAGGGCGGATACGCCCTGCAGATCGCCGTGGTTTCTTCGGCCATCGGGGGCATCGCGAGTGCTTTCGCGCTGATGCTGCTCGCGCCGCCCCTGTCGCGGGTGACGCTTCTCTTCGGGCCGTCCGAGGTGTTCTGGGTGGCCGTTTTCGGCCTGGCCAGCATCATCTTTCTTCTG
>CAZNHG010000241.1:0-5139 GCA_964572555.1 uncultured Devosiaceae bacterium
ACGGCCAGGGCCATGCCGTGCATCTGGGTACGCGCGACTGCTCCTTGCAGCGCCGTCACCAGAAGGTGTGGGAGGAAGCGGGCGCCCCTTCCATTACCCGGGAGGAGCAGGACGAGATCGGCAAGATCTGCGCCGATGCCATGTGCAAGCTCCAGTACTCGGGCGCAGGCACCATCGAGTTCCTTTACGAGGACGGACGCTTCTATTTCATCGAGATGAACACGCGCCTGCAGGTGGAGCATCCGGTCACCGAGCGCGTGACCAACATGGATATCGTTTACGAGCAAATCCGTGTCGCGCAGGGCGAGAAGCTCAGCGTCAAGCAGTCCGACATCGACTTCAACGGGCACGCCATCGAGGTGCGGATCAACGCCGAGGATCCGCAGACCTTTGCGCCCTCGCCCGGTACGATCACCTTCTACCATCCGGCGGGCGGGGTCGGCGTGCGCATCGACAGTGCTGTTTATCAGGGCTACAAGATCCCGCCCTACTATGACAGCCTGATCGGCAAGCTGATCGTTCACGGCCGCACCCGCCCCGAATGCCTTCAGCGGCTCAAGCGCGCACTGGGCGAATTCGTGGTGGACGGGGTGAAGACGACGCTGCCACTATTCCAGCGGCTGATCAACGAACCGGATATCATCGCCGGCGACTATGACATTCACTGGCTGGAGCACTATCTCAAGACCAATCTGCCCGAGGCGGTGTAACCTGTTCGGCGCCGTCGGGCGGATGGAGCCCGAGAGACCTTTGGGCCGATGAGGAACGAAGACCCCTTTGCGCTGGAGCTGACTGCGGACCTGATCCTGCGGGCCTATCGGGCCGGCATCTTCCCGATGGCGGACGATGCCAACTCGACCGACCTGTTCTGGGTCTCGCCCGATCAGCGTGGCATCATTCCGCTCGCCGAATTCCATGTGCCCCGGTCGCTGCGCAAGGCGCTCAAGGCGACCCCGTTCACTTTTGCCGTCGATACGGACTTCGAGGCCACGATCACCGGCTGTGCGACGTCGGGAACGGACCGCGAGACGACCTGGATCAACGCGACGATCCGGCGACTCTATGGCGAGTTGTTCGCGCGCGGCATCTGCCACACCGTCGAGGTCTGGGATAACGATGAGCTCGTCGGCGGTCTCTACGGCCTCTCCATCGGCGGCTCATTCTTCGGCGAATCCATGTTCCACCGGCGCACCAACGCCTCGAAGTTCGCCCTCGTGCATCTCGTCGAGCGCCTGCGCGCCGGCGGCTATTCCCTGCTCGACACGCAGTTCATGACCGATCACCTGCGCAGCTTCGGCGGCATGGAGGTGCCGCGGGAGACCTACGAAATCCTCCTCGCCCGGGCGCTGCAGACCGAGGGCGATTTCTTCGCGCTCGACAAAATGCGCAAACTGAGCCGATAGCTACCTCACGCGAAAGCGTCGAGGCGCCCTTACCCGCCCGCATTCTTAGCCCCGGCCTCTTGAACCATTGTCCAATCTCAAGGTTCGGACCGCATCGGGCTGCGCAATTGCGTTTACAAATGGCTGATTGCGGACGGTTCACGGTCCCAGCGGTCATGTCTGCCGTCTTCGAAGCTCACCGGCAGTGCCGCCAGGTCGGCGTCCGACAGCCCCTCCAGGCACATCACGTTGACCGCGTGGAAGGCGCCGATCTCATCGAGGTGTCCGGTGCCGAACGGCTTGACCCCGCAGGTACGGCAGAAGTGATGCGCAATCACTTCCCCGTCGAAGCGATACTGCGCCAGCATGTGCTCTCCATCGAGCATCCGCACATTGGCCGATTGAGTCACGGCCTTCCAGAATCGGGAACGCCTGCAGATCGAGCAATTGCACCGGCTGGTACCGGCCGTGATATCTATGGTGCATTCGAAGCGCACGGCGCCGCAATGGCAACTGCCGGTGTAGGTGGCTTCCATTTCGACCTCTCCCGCAGGCTTCAGCTTGTGCTCGACTCGACTGCCAGCGCCTCTCCCAGCCGGTCGAAGGAGCCGCCCCAGCCCTCTTCGTGGCCGTCACGACTGGCCTCGGTTTCGAAGGGCGTCTGGTGAAACACCATGCGCGTCTTGCCGTCATCGGTCTCGGTCAGGATCACGGTGACGACCGTTTCGTCCTCCCCGTCCCAGGCAAAGGTGAAGACCAGCTTCTCCGGCGGATCGATCTCGAGGAATTCCCCGCCCTGCCACTTTTTCTCCTCGGGATTCTCCGCTGACTGCAGGCACCCGCGCCACTTGCCGCCAACGCGCACCTCCTGCTCGTAGACGACGGCCGGATACTCGCGCGGGCCCATCCAGTTGAGTGCATGGTCGGGATCGGTCCACATTCTGAACACCAACTCCCGCGGGGCGTCGAACGTGCGGGTCATGGTGAGATCGATCTGGTGGGATACATCCTTGTTCAGGGTCACGGTCATCGGTTCGTCCTCCGTTGAAGTCGGCGCCGGGCCTCGGCCGCGTGCGTCAGGAATTGCCGGAGCCTTGGTCGCCCCGTTGAATCGTGTCGAGATAGGCATCCATGCGCTCGAAACTGCCGTCCCAGAACCGGCGGTAGCGCTCGACCCAGCCCGCCACCTCGCGCAGGGGTTCCGCGTCGAGACGGCAGGGGCGCCACTGCGCCTCCCGGCCCCGCGTGATCAATCCCGCCTGCTCCAGCACCTTCAGGTGCCGCGAGATGGCCGGCAGGCTGATATCGAACGGTTCTGCCAGTTCATTCACCGAGGCGCCCCCCGTCGACAGGCGGGCCAGGATGGCCCGGCGGGTCGGGTCGGCAAGAGCGGCAAAGGTTTGTGTCAGTGCGTCGGTCATGGGATCTGTGTATTTATCACTCTTGTTAATTAATGATTTTGTTAAATACATCCGACGCCAGCGCACGTCAAGCGCCAACGCCGCCCGACCCGCAGCCGTGCGCCGATCCGCTATCCGGATAGCTGGGGGTGTCTACTCTTGTGCGCTCTCGCTCCCGGCGCTGCCCTCGCCGGGCGACGGCACGTCGCTGGACTGCTTGCAGTCGGTCAGCCACACGTCATAGACGGCGTGATCGACAGCGTGCAGCGCCGGGCTTTCGGCGAACATCCAGCCCGTGAAGATGCGCTCGCGCTCACCGTCGAGCCCCACCTCGTCGACCTCCATGAACACCGATGTCCGCTGCCGCTCCGTGGGCGGGCGCGTGTAGCACACGCGCGGCGTGATCTGCAGCGCACCGAACTGCACCGTCTCGTCGATATAGACATCGAACGAGGTGATGCGCCCGGTGATCTTGTCGAGCCCGTCGAACTGGGCGACCGGATTGGCGATCGTTTCGGCAAGGCTGGCCTGGGGGCCGAGCGCAAGCGTTGCGCACAGCATGGCGCCGGACAAACGCAGAAGATTGAACATGCGAATCATCATGCCGTGCGAAGGGGGCAAAATCTCGATTGGCCCTACTCGGGCGACCAGGCGTCGTAGTCGCCGGTCACGCGCGGGCGCTCGCCGGAGCGCAGCAGGCTGCCCTCGGGCCGATAGGCGCCGGCCGAGCCGGTGAGGTTGGGCACGTGCGGCTTCTGCCAGACCTTGGGCTGGTAGCGCTCGTCCGTGGGAATGACGTCGGTGCGGTGATGCATCCAGCCGTGCCAGCCCGACGGAATGGAACTCGCCTCGGCCAGGCCGTTGAAGATCACCCAGCGCCGGTCGTGCTTCTTGTAGTGGTAGTAGCGGTTGCCGGCCTCGTCGCTGCCGACATAGGTGCCATAGAGCCAGATCTTCAGGCGCATGCCCAGCGTCTGACTGTGCCACCAGATGAAGAGCTCCTTGATCAGCTGTTTCATACCGCCTGTCCAGTGTTCGATGAGAAGCGTTGCAACGCGATCTGCATGTAACACGGCGCTCCGCGCGCGCCTAGTGTGTTTTGCCCGCCTGCGCGCATATGCCGGGGTACGATTCCGGCACCGATTCGGCCGCCGAAATAGGCGACGCTCGCCCCCGATGGACACGGGCGACGCGAATCCGGCATCTGACGGGCATTGCGGGCCGGCTGGTACCGTGCGCACACAAGATATGGTGTGGCGGGCGACGGAATCGGCACCGCACCGCCCTACGGAAACCACAAAAATAATGTACTTGACTTCGATGGCCGGAGGGCCGCCGCGCGGCATCGGGATTCGCACCGTGCCGGCGTCCGGCAGGCGGCAAATTCGTTCAGGCCGCAAGAAGCGAAGAATCGCGCGGGGTTAGCGCCGATTCCGCCAGAACGAGTCCAAGCCGGGTGGTTGCCCGGGGGGAAATTCCTGCCCATCACAACGCGGCGACGGGCCTTGCAGGATATCCCCGCTGTTCACACATTATATACTAGATTTAGGGACTCTCGACTCGCAAAGCACAAGGGATTGTCATTTCGGCCAATGAACGCAGTTGACGGAAAATCTGAATCGGGCCTAACTACGAGACGTTGCGTGGACAAACCTTCCTGTCCTGATGCGGCATTCGTAAAGCGTTGGCGCCTTCTTCCTGACGTCCCCCGTTCGGGGCGGCATTCCGGTCAGTGTGTCTCTGGTCCGGGGGCTGGAACCCTTGCGAATCCGTTCCGTTCACGAAGGACCCGTGCAGCGGCGGAACCCCGTGTTCAAGCCGGCGACCGATCGGCATCACGCGGCGGCATTCCGACGGCGGACAAGGTGGGGCCGGCATACTGCGGCACAACCTTTGGGGATGCGAAAGACAAAGGCGGAAGCCTGACCGAGGACCAGCGGGTGCGAGTCGCCTGCGTTACAATTTGGGGATCACCGAGAAATGCGCATTGAGCGTCGCTTCACGAAACCAGATCAGTCGGCATATGCGGGTATCGAATTCCGCACGGCCACCAGCGAGATTCGCAACCCCGACGGCTCGGTGGTGTTCAAGCTCGACAATATCGATGTGCCGGCGCAGTGGTCGCAGGTCGCCGCCGACATCATCGCGCAGAAGTATTTCCGCAAGGCCGGCGTCGCCAAGGCACTGAAGAAGGTCGAGGAGAACTCTGTTCCCTCCTGGCTGTGGCGCTCCGTGCCCGACGAGGAGGCCCTCGCCAAGCTGCCCGAGGAGGAGCGTTACGGCTCCGAGATCGATGCGCGCCAGGTGTTCGACCGTCTCGCCGGCACCTGGACCTATTGGGGCTGGAAGGGCGGCTA
>CAZNHG010000242.1:0-2481 GCA_964572555.1 uncultured Devosiaceae bacterium
GTATTGGGTGGCTGTTTGTCACGATGGGACCGGGCGATATTTACCGCCCGGTCCCCGATTGCAGCGATGGCTACTGCGCCGCCTGGGCCGTGTCGGCACCGTCGAGCTTGAGGAAACCGCCGGACTGGCGGCTCCACAGGCGCGCATAGTGCCCGTTCATCTCCAGCAGCTCGGCGTGCGTGCCTTCCTCGACGATCTCGCCGGCATCGAGCACGATCAGCCGGTCCATCGCCGCGATGGTCGAGAGACGATGGGCGATGGCGATCACCGTCTTGTCGCGCATCAGCATCTCGAACTGGCTCTGGATCGCCGCCTCGACTTCCGAGTCGAGGGCCGAGGTCGCCTCGTCCAGCACCAGGATCGGCGCGTCCTTGAGAAGGACCCGCGCGATGGCGATGCGCTGGCGCTGGCCGCCCGACAGCTTCACGCCCCGCTCGCCGACATGGGCGTCGTAGCCTTTCCGGCCCTGCCCGTCGACGAGACCGAGGATCACCTCGTGGACGCTGGCCTGCTTCGCCGCCTCGATCATCTCGGCCTCCGACGCATCGGGACGGCCGTACTTGATGTTCTCGCGTATCGAGCGATGCAGCAGCGAGGTATCCTGGCTGACAAGGCCGATGGCGTGGCGCACGCTTTCCTGCGTGACCGCGCTCACGTCCTGCCCGTCGATGAGCACCTTGCCGCTCTCCACGTCGAACAGGCGCATCAGCAGGTTGACGAGCGTCGACTTGCCCGCTCCCGACCGGCCGATCAGGCCCACCTTCTCACCCGGCGCGATGGTAAGGTCGAACCCGGAGATGACCTGGCCCTCCTCGCCCTTCCAGTAGTTGAAGCTGACCTTGTCGTACCGGATTTCACCGCTGGTGACCGCGAGCTCCGGCGCGCCGGGTTCATCCACCATGGCGAGCGGCTTGGCGATGGTCTCCATGCTGTCGCGGACATTGCCGATGTTGCGGAAGATGCCCGAGGCCACATCGAGGATCCAGCCGGAGATGTTCACGATCTGCCACACGAACGGAATGATCGTGATCACCGCGCCGTTGCTCAGCGTGCCGCGGTTCCAGCCGTCGAGCACCAGCCAGGCGGTGCCCACCATCAACAGCGCGTTGATCATGAACAACCCCGCCCACATGCGCGAGAAGATGCGCATGAGATCGCGGAACTGGCGCGTGTGACTCTCCACCGCCTCCGAGACATAGGCGTCCTCGCGAGCGCCGGTAGCGAAGGTCTTGAGCGTCTGCACGTTGGTGTAGCAGTCGACCACGCGCCCGGTGACAACGGACTTTTCCTCGGACAGAACCGCCGACTGCCGGGCAATTTTCGGCATGAAATGCGTCATGAGGAGCGCATAGACGGCAAGCCATGCGACCAGCGGCACCACATAGACGAGGCTCTGCCCGCCCAGGACGAAGAACGCGATGACGATGAAGACCAGCGCGTACCACACCGCGTCGACGAGCTGCATGAAGCTCGTCTCCAGCGCCTCGCCCGACTGCATCACCTTGTTGGCGATGCGACCGGCAAAGTCGTTCTGAAAGAAGCCCCAGCTCTGGCGCATCATGTGCCAGTGCGACTGCCAGCGCACCCGGTCCACCAGACTTGGCGTAATGGCGTGGAAATGACTCAGGATATCCAGGAACCACACCGCCGGCCGCACGAGGATGAGCGCCGCCATGAGGATGAGCACATGGGCGTTGGCGCTGAACATCTCGCCCGGTTCGGTATGCGAGACGAGATCGACGACCACCCCCAGGAAGATCGGCAACAGGGAATCGAGCCCCGAGCCGATGGCCGTGGTCGTCATCTTGGCGGCGATGCCGAGCCGGAACTGATTGAGGAAGTAGCGATAGAACGCAATCACGCCGTGGGGCGGTTGCGGATCGGGGGCCAGTTCGGTGGCGCGATAGCGGTCTTCGAACCAGCTGAAAATGGAATTCAACATGTGGGCTCTCGATGTCTTGAGCCCGGATTTTCGCCCTCAGAATTGTCGGGGCATCCGGCTCGATTGGTGTTTGGGCTTGAATTTCCGGCTGCGGTTACGCGCTTGGTTCATCGGGTGATTGTTGCCTGCCATCGGAAATCTCCTTGGTTTGATGGTCGGTTGGTTGAGATTGTTTGCCCGAGGCGGCTATTCCGCCGCCTCGGTATCTTCGTCGAGCTCGAGAAAGCCGCCGGACTGGCGCTGCCACAGCCGGGCATAATGCCCGTTCATGGCCAGCAGCTCGGCATGGCTGCCCTGCTCGATGATCCGGCCCTGGTCCAGCACGATAAGCCGGTCCATGGCCGCGATGGTGGAAAGCCTGTGGGCGATCGCGATCACTGTCTTGTTGCGCATCAAGAGCTCGAACTGGCCCTGGATCGCCGCCTCGGCCTCGGAGTCGAGCGCCGAGGTCGCCTCGTCCAGCACCAGGATCGGCGCATCCTTGAGCAGCACGCGCGCGATGGCGATGCGCTGACGCTGACCGCCCGAGAGCTTCACGC
>CAZNHG010000242.1:2491-5139 GCA_964572555.1 uncultured Devosiaceae bacterium
ACATGGGCGTCGTAGCCGGTATGGCCGTGAACGTCCCTGAGACCTGCGATGAACTCGTGCGCCTCCGCGAGCTTGGCAGCCTGGATCATCTCCTCCTCGCTCGCATCGGGCCGGCCATAGACGATGTTGTCGCGTACCGAGCGATGCAGAAGCGAGGTGTCCTGGGTCACCACGCCGATATTGGCGCGCAGGGACTCCTGGGTCACCCCGGCGATATCCTGCCCGTCGAGCGTGATCCGTCCGGATTCGAGGTCGTAGAAGCGCAGCAGCATGTTGACGATGGTCGACTTGCCCGCGCCCGACCTGCCGACGAGCCCGATCTTCTCGCCCGCGGCGATCTCGAGGTTCAATCCGTCGATGACCGCGGGGGCGTGCTCGTCGTCGCGCTTGGGGGCCGCCTTCTCGTAGTTGAAGGTCGCGTCCTCGAAGCGCACATGACCCTCGATCCGGGGCATCTCCGCCGCGTCCGCACGGTCACGCACGACGCGCGGCATGGAGATCGAGTTGATGCCGTCCCGCACCGTGCCGATGTTCTCGAACAGTGCGGACATCTCCCACATGATCCAGTGGGACATGTTGTTCATGCGCATGATGAGAGCCACGGCGGCGGCCACCCCGCCGGCCGTCACGTCGCCCGTGGTCCACAGCCACAGCCCCATCCCCGCCACGCCGGCCAGCGCGATCAGGTTGACCCAGTCCACCGCGATCTCGAGAAACGCACCGTAGCGCATCTGGCGATAGACGGTCTTGAGGAACCCGTCCATCGCCTCGTGGGCATAGGCCTCCTCGCGGCGGGAATGCGAGAACAGCTTGACCGTCGAGATGTTGGTGTAGCTGTCGACCACGCGCCCGGTCATCATCGAACGCGCGTCGGCCTGCTGTTGCGCGACCTGCGCCAAGCGCGGCACGAAGTAGCGCATGATCGCGGCATAGGCGATCAGCCACAGCGCGAACGGAATCGCGAACCGCCAGTCGTTCGTGAAGGCATAAACGAGCGCACCGATGAAATAGGTGCCGACATAAACGGCCACGTCGAGCACCTTCATCACCACCTCGCGCACGGCGAGCGAGGTCTGCATCAGCTTGGTGGCGATGCGGCCGGCGAACTCGTTCTGGAAGTACGCCATCGACTGGCGCAGAAGGTAGCGATGCGCCAGCCAGCGGATGCGCTGGGGCAGGTTGCCCAGAAGCGTCTGGTGGATGATCAGCGTGTTCAGCAGCGCAATGGCCGGGAAGATGACCAGAATCACCGCCGCCATGAACGCCAGCGTCGGCCATTCGTCGGCGAACAGACTCGTCCGGTCCACCGTCGACAGCCAGTCGACGATGCTGCCCAGGAACCCGAAGAAAAGGATCTCGATCAGCGCGATGACGGCCGCCGACGCCGACATCAGCGCCAGCCAGCGCTTGGCGCCCTTGGTGTAATGCAGGCAGAAGGCGATCAGCCCCGTGGGCGGGCGCTCGGGCTCTTCAAAGGGATACGGATCGAGTCGGCGTTCGAACCAGCTCAGCATGATGCACCTGATGGCGATTGGGGAACTGCGCGCTCGATGTGCCGTTTGCGTCGGTGCACAGAGGAGCGGCGCGCTGAAACGTTACCCCGCCGAAGATGACGGTCCGATGAAATTGACGGGACCGCTTCGGCGGGGTAATGGCCAGCCGGTCAGAATACCTATCTGGCGGAAAAAGGCTGTCACCTAACAGCCACAGTTTCAATATTTGCTATACGCGCACCTTGGAGTGTTCATCGATGCGGACGGAAAACGAACAGATCGTGCATCTCGAAGATTACCGCCCGGCGCCCTACCGGATTCCCCAGGTCGAATTGCGCGTCGAGATCGGCTCGGAAACGACGCGTGTCATCTCGCTGCTCACCATCGATCCGGCCGAGAACACGCCGCGCGATACCCCCCTTATGCTGGACGGCGACGAGCTGTCGCTCAACGCCATCGCCGTCGACGGCGCACCGCTGGGCGAGGACTTCTACGAGACGACATCCGCCGGGCTGGTGATCTTCTCCCCGCCCCCGCGCCGCTTCGTGCTCGAGACCGATGTAACGCTCAGCCCGGACACGAATACGGAGCTGATGGGGCTCTACCGCTCCAACGGCATCTGGTGCACCCAGTGCGAGCCCGAGGGCTTCCGCCGCATCACCTATTTCCTCGACCGGCCCGATATCCTCTCGCGCTACAGGGTGACGATGAGCGCTGACAGGATGCTGGCGCCCACCCTACTGGCGAACGGCAACTGCATCGACGCCGGCGAGCTGGCCGAAGGCTGGCACTTCACCACCTGGGACGACCCGCATCCCAAGCCGAGCTACCTGTTCGCCATGGTGGCGGGCAATCTCGGGTCCATCACCGACAGCTACACCACCATGTCGGGCCGCGAGGTCGCCCTCGCCATCCACTGCGAGCCCGGCAAGCAGGAGCAGTGCGCCTACGCCATGGACGCCCTCAAGCGCGCCATGGCCTGGGACGAAAGGCGCTTCGGGCGCGAATACGATCTCGACGTGTTCAACGTCGTCGCCGTGAGCGATTTCAATTTCGGCGCGATGGAGAACAAGGGCCTCAACATCTTCAACGACCGCTATGTGCTCGCCCGCCCCGAAACGGCGACCGATGCGGACTATGCGCATATCGAAAGCG
>CAZNHG010000243.1:0-5115 GCA_964572555.1 uncultured Devosiaceae bacterium
TCCTACGCGCTTTATCCGCACAAGACGGTGCGCGAGAACATGGGGTTCGGCCTGCAGGTGGCGCGCGCGCCGAAAAAGGAAATCGCCGAGAAGGTCGGTGCGGCGGCGAACACGCTGCAGTTGCAGGAGTTGCTGGACCGGCGGCCGCGCGAATTGTCGGGCGGACAGCGTCAGCGCGTGGCCATCGGCCGCTCGATCGTGCGCGAGCCCAAGGCGTTCCTGTTCGACGAGCCTCTTTCCAACCTCGACGCGGCGCTGCGCGTGGAAATGCGCCTGGAGATCGCCAAGCTGCACCAGCGGCTCAAGGCGACGATGGTGTATGTCACCCACGACCAGGTCGAGGCGATGACACTGGCGGACCGGATCGTGGTGCTTCAGGCGGGGCGGATCGAGCAGATCGGCAGGCCCATCGAACTCTACCAGAATCCCGTGAACCTGTTTGTGGCGCAGTTCATCGGCTCGCCGAAGATGAACGTTGTCGATTGCACCGGGAGCGCGGGCAGCATCGCCTTCGCGAACGGGCGGACCTTCGATCTGAGCCGGGCAAACGACACGGCGACGAAGTTCGGCGTGCGGCCCGAGCACATCACGGTGACCAAGCCCGACAAAGGCGTGCTCGAGGGCGTCGTGGACGTGATCGAGCACATGGGCTCGGACACATATGCCTATGTGCAGGTCGAGGGCGTGGGGCTGTTCACCACCCGGATCGTGGGGCATGCCGAGTTCGAGGAGAACCAGACGGTGGGACTGACCTTCGAGCCGGCGGACGTGCATATCTTCGATCACCAGGACCAGGCCATTGGCTGACGATGCGGCTCTGGTCCTGAGGGGACCGAAAACGCTGGACTTCGAGCCGCTGGAGCGTGCGCCGCTCGCGGCGGACGCGGTGCGGGTGGAGACCCTGTTCTCCGGCATCAGCACGGGGACCGAGCTGTCGCAGTATCGCGGCACGAATCCGTTCATGAACCGGGCCTGGGACACGGACAACCGGATGTTCCGCGACAGCGCGACGCCGAGCTGGGACTGGCCGGTGCGCAATCTCGGTTACGAGGAAGTCGGGCGGATCACCGAGACCGGGGCCGGGGTGACACGGGTTCGCGAAGGCCAGCGCGTTTTCGGAACGTGGGGGCATCGCACGACGCATGTGATGAGCGAAGCCGACGCGGCGGGGCGGCTGATGCCCGAGGGGGCCGATCCGCGCATCGGCATCTTCTCGCATATCGGGGCGGTGGCGCTGAACGGCGTGCACGACGCGCGCATCCGGATCGGCGATCTGGCGATGGTGTTCGGGCTGGGCGTGCCCGGGCAGATCGTGGTGCAGGCGGCGCGGGCCTCGGGGGCCGAGGTGGTTGGCGTCGATCCGGTCGCGGAACGCCGGGAGATGGCGCTCAAGCTCGGGGCGGACCGCGTGCTCGACCCGACGGCCTGCTCGGTGGCGGATGCGATCAAGACGGAAACGGGCGGGCGCGGGGCCGATGTGTGCATCGAGGTCTCGGGCGTGCCAGCGGCGCTGGCGGAGGCCATGCGCACGGTCGCCTATGCCAGCCGGGTCGTGGCGATGGGGTTCGTGCAGGGCGAGGCGCGCGGGCTGATGCTGGGCGAGGAGTTTCACCACAACCGGATCGAGCTGATCTCAAGCCAGATATCCGGCGTGGCGCCGGAGATCGGGCATCGCTGGGACAAGCCGCGGCTGTGGCAGGCGGCAGTGCGGCTGCAGCACGAGGGGCGGCTGAACCTGTTGCCGCTGATCACGCATACGGCGCCGTTCGTCGAGGCGCCCGAGATGTTCGCGCGGCTCGACGCGGGTGCGCCGGACATGCTGCAATGCGTTCTGGAGTTTTGAGGGAGGCGTGAACGTGTTGCGGGTTGGACTGTTGGGGTGCGGCGGGATCGGTGCGCGGCATGCGCGGGCGGTGGCGGCGTTGCCCGGGGTGATGACGCTGGTCGCGTGTTGCGGGCGTGACCGGGGGCGGACGGAGGCGTTTGCCGCCGAGCATGGCGGGACGGCGTATACCGATTTCGACAAGATGATCGGGGAGGCGCGGCTGGACCTGCTGATCGTGGCGCTGCCGCCGCATGCGCATTCGGGCGAGGTGGAGCAGGCGGCGCAGGCTGGTGTTCACCTGCTAGTCGAAAAGCCGATCGCGCTCGACCTGGTGCGGGCGCAGGGCATGGTCGATGCGGCGGAGAATGCCGGTGTCGTTGCCGCCTGCGGGTTCATGTACCGCTTCGGGGCGGCGCAGGAGCGTTGGGATGCGCTGGCCGGCGAGGCGGGGCCGGTGGGGCATTTCTCGGGGTCGTTTCACTGCAATGCCCTGCATGCCCCGTGGTGGCGCGAGCGCGGCGCCGGGGGCGGGCAGATGGTCGAGCAGCTTATCCATATCGCCGACCTGGCGCGGCACGTGACGGGCATGCCGCAGACCGTCTATGCGCGGGCGGCGAACCTGTTTCACCGGGACGTGCCGCGCTACGACGCGGAGGACGTGAGCGCGATGATCCTCGGCTACGACAGCGGGGCCATCGGCGTGCTGCATGCTTCCAACGCCGCGATACCGGGGCGCTGGATGAAGGGCTGGCAGATCGTGGCGCGCGAGATGACGGGCATCTTCACCGATTTCAACGCGGCCGAGATCGTGCGCACGGGCGCCGTGGAAGGGCGCGAGGACGTAGCGGAGGAGCGCGACGTGTTCGCGGCGCAGCTGGCCGACGTGGCAGAGGCGATCACCTCGGCGCGGCCGCCGCGCGTGCCCCTGCGCGACGGGCTGGAGACGCAGCGCATCGTGCTGGCGGCCCGGCAGTCGGCGGACGAGGGGCGGGAAGTGCGGTTGTAGGGGGCGACACGACGGGCGCAGCTCTTTCGCGAGACGCGAGTCCCTGATTGGCCCTTCGGGACAGATCGAAGCCTCGCAAGGGGGAGGGAGGCGGTTGGCGGCTGTTGGACCGCGCTTCAGTGCGGTTCGAGGTTGGCCTTGGGGGCGTCGAGGGCGGCGGAGTCGAAGATGGGGGCGACGTCGAGATCCTCGGCGCCGAGCATGGTGGCGATGCGCTCGAGGGAGGCGATGAGCATGGCCTGCTCCCACTCCTCGAGTTCCTCGAAACGCTGCTGGAACAGCTCGTGCGTGCCGTCGGGCGTGGCCGCGAGGGTCTGCTCGCCGAGTTCGGTGAGCGAGAGCCAGACCTGGCGGCGGTCCGTCTGGCCCTTCTTGCGCTGCAGAAGGCCGCGATTCTCCAGCTTGTGAATCAGCCCCGTGGTGGTCGCCTGGGTGATGCCCATGTACTGGGCGATCTGGCCGGCGGACATTTCGTCGTTATCCTCGAGAAGGCGCAGCAGAACCAGCTGGGACGGTGTGAGGCCCGTCACGCGCAGGAGCGTCTTCGAATTCGATTCGGTGACGCGCAGAATGCGGCGGATCGCCGTCAGGACTGTCTTGGTTCGCTGCTCCACGGCCCAAACTTTCACTTTTATTGTTGAGTGTCAGGAATTTAGCGCCATTCCGGCGCAAACCCAAGTCCGTCCACGTCAAAAAATTTGTTTCTCATAACTAACATTCTCGCGCAAAATTCCAACCCTTTTGCAGCCATGATAAAGTATCTCAAAGTTTCTCCTGTCCGTTTATATACAATGAAATCAGTATGTTATGGGTATAATCTCTCCTCCTGCGCGTCGGTGGCCGGTTGACATTTAGTTTGTATGAGCTAAATACCGTGCCGAACCGAATGGGAGATGTTTATGAGTTTGCGAGCAGTTCCGACTGCATCGAATGACAAACAGGCACTCGCGCCCACCCTGCGCATGCCCGAAGAGACCGACGGCGCCGCCATCTGGCGCCTGATCAGCGAATCGGGATCGCTCGACGAGAATTCGATGTACTGCAATCTGTTGCAGTGCACGCATTTCGCGAGCACATGCGCGGTCGCCGAACTGAACGGCGAGGTCGTGGGCTGGGTTTCGGGCTATATCCCGCCCGAGAAGCCGGACACGCTGTTCATCTGGCAGGTGTGCGTGAGCGAGCGTGCGCGGGGCTTCGGCCTCGGCAAGAAGCTGATCCGGACCGTTCTTTCGCGCGATGTGTGCAAGAACATCAATCAGCTCCAGAGCACGATCACCGACGACAACGATGCGTCATGGGCCCTGTTCGGGTCCATCGCGAAGAAGTTCGATGCCGAGCTGACCCGCGACGTGCATTTTCACAACGAAAAGCACTTCGACGGGGCGCACGACACCGAGCACCTGGTCTCCATCGGCCCGTTCGAGCGCGAAGCGGCGACACTCCGCTCCGCAGCCTGAGGCCGGCCGGCGCCAGCCCTTTCACCAGACATCCTCAAGAGACACGAATCGAGGCATCAAATGTCTACGGACAAAACCAATACGTCCGACTTCAAAACCTTCGAACGCGTCGAGAGTGGCGTGCGCTCCTATTCGCGCAGCTTCCCGCGCGTGTTCAACAAGGCCGTCAACGCCACGCTGCACGGCCAGGACGGCCGGACCTACACCGACTTCCTGGCCGGCTGTTCCTCGCTGAACTACGGGCACAACGATCCCGACATGAAGCAGGCGCTCGTCGACTACATCAGCGCCGACGGGATCGCGCACGGGCTCGACATGTTCACCGAGGCCAAGCACGACTTCCTTGAAACCTTCGAGAACGTCGTGCTCAAGCCGCGCGGCATGGACTACAAGGTCATGTTCCCCGGACCCACGGGTGCGAACGCCGTCGAGGCGGCGCTCAAGCTCGCCCGCAAGGTGACCGGCCGGAGCAACGTGATCTCGTTCACCAACGGCTTTCACGGCATGACCATGGGCGCGCTCGCCGCGACCGGCAATGCCGGCAAGCGCGGTGCGGCCGGGACGTCGATGCCCGACGTTTCCCGCGCGGCGTTCGATGGCTATTTCGGTGACGGTATCGATACCGCCGACATGCTCGACAAGATGCTCGACGATACCTCGTCCGGCATCGACAAGCCGGCGGCGATCATCGTGGAACCGGTGCAGGGCGAGGGCGGCCTGAACGTCGCCTCGGCCGAGTGGATGCGCAAGATCGAGAGAATTGCGCGCAAGCATGACGCGCTGTTCGTCGTCGACGACATCCAGGCCGGCTGCGGGCGCACGGGCAC
>CAZNHG010000244.1:0-5069 GCA_964572555.1 uncultured Devosiaceae bacterium
GCTCGTAGCGTGCAGCGATGGGAAGAGAATACGGGACCTCAAAGCGACGAGGATAACGTGCATGGAAAATGCGTGCTCTCACGTAGGGCGTCGGCCCTGTTCACCCACCGCGTCAATCGAGCTAAGCTCGCATACATGACCGATCCCCTGCCCCATCTCACCATTCGCTACTGCACCCAATGCAACTGGCTGCTGCGCTCGGGATGGATGGCGCAGGAGGTGCTGTCGACATTCGGGACGGAACTCGGCGGGGTGACGCTGGTGCCGGGGACCGGCGGGGTGTTCGAGATTCATCTCGATGACGTGCTGATCTGGGAACGCAAGCGCGACGGCGGCTTTCCGGATGTGAAAACACTCAAGCAGCGCGTGCGCGACCGGCTGGACCCGGAGCGGGACCTGGGACACCTGGACCGGACGGACGGGGCCGGCGGGACATAGAGCCTCCGTTCTGATTGAATCAGAACGGAGGCTCTATGTTTTTGAGTGGTCGCGTATTCGCTGGCGCGGACCTTCGGTTCGAACCGAACAAGTGGTATCCACTTGTTCTGAAAACGCTCTGGGCAGCGGGACTTGCCAATCATCGCCGGTGCCCCCACCTAAAGCCTGTCGTTTCACGCAAGGAAAGCTCACATACATGACAAAAGTGTTTGCGCGTTTCGCCACGGCCCTGACCGTGACAGCGATCATGGCGGCCGTCGCCGGCCTGACCCCGGTGCGCGCCGAGGAGGCCGGACGGGTCGGGGTCGACTGGGTCGGCAACGACATCGTCATCGACGCGGTGGAGGACCCCGAAGTCCAGGGCGTGACCTGCCATGTCGCCTTTTTCGACCGCTCGCTCATCGATCGGCTGCAACAGGGAAACTGGTTCGAGGATCCGTCCAATTCGGCGATCGATTGCTCTGTTACCGGACCGATCACCATCGGCGACATCGCGACGGACGAGGGCGGCGAGGAAGTGTTCAACCAGCGCCGCTCGATCATCTTCAAGGCGTTGTCGGTGACCCGGCTGTACGATGCCGACCGCAACGCGCTGGTCTATCTGGGGCACGGGCGCGAGGTGCAGCAGGGCTCGGCCAAGATGTCGATCGCGGTGATCCCGCTGGCCGGCCGGGATGTCACATGGGAAAACGGGGCGCCGGAGTAGACCGAGCAGGGACCCGGCGCGGTTTTGCGCGCTAGCGGCCCGCAACGAAATGGGATTGTTGCCGCGCACGTCCTGGCGATAAAAGAAATTCCCGCATCGCGGCTGCATTGGGGCCCTCAAGGGCCGATATTTGATAATCAACACGCGCCATTCAGGTGCATTGAAGGAGGTACCCATGGCTATTCTCATCGGCGACACCGCGCCGGATTTCACCGCCGAGTCCACCGAGGGCAAGATCAACTTCCACGAGTTCATCGAGGGAAGCTGGGCCGTTCTGTTCTCGCACCCGAAGAATTACACGCCCGTGTGCACCACCGAGCTCGGCTACACCGCGAAGCTCAAGCCCGAGTTCGAGAGGCGCGGCGTGAAGGTGCTGGGCCTGTCGGTGGACAGGATCGAGGACCACGAAGGCTGGGTGAACGACATCGAGGAGACCCAGGGCGCGCGCCTCAACTTCCCGCTGATCGCCGATGGCGACGGCGAGGTGGCGAAGCTCTATGACATGATCCACCCCAATGCCGACAACGTGCTGACCGTGCGCTCGGTGTTCGTCATCGGGCCGGACAAGAAGGTCAAGCTCAAGATCGAGTATCCCGCCTCGACGGGCCGCAACTTCGACGAGGTGCTGCGGGTGATCGACAGCCTGCAGCTCACCGCCAACCACCAGGTGGCCACGCCGGTCAACTGGAAGGACGGCGAGGACGTGATCATCGTGCCCGCGGTCTCGGACGAGGAAGCCAAGACCAAGTTCCCCGATGGCTGGACGGCGCAGAAGCCCTATTTGCGCATCGTGCCGCAGCCGGGCCGGTAGACGATCTAGATTCTTAGTGGTCGCGCCGGTTAAGCGAAAAACCGGATTCCACTTTTTCGCCCGGCGCTCTAACCGGACAACGTAAAAGGGCGGCCCCATCCGGGGCCGCCCTTTTTTCATGTGCTCAGGACTGCGCCAGGCGGCGCTCCTCCTGGCGGACGACATCGCGCAGGTCGCGCTCGGCGCGCCGCACGTCGAGGCGCAGCAAATCCATGTCGAGGCGCAGACTTAGAATTTCCCGGCGCAGGCGGCTGCGCTGCTCGTCGGTCAGGTCGGGGTCATCGATGCGGTCGATCAAGCCGTCGAGGCGTGCACGGGCCACGTCGACATCCTGCTCGGCCTCGTGCACCTGCCGTGCGGCGTCATAGACGCGGTCGAAACTCACCCCCATCCGTCCCGCACACACGTGATGATTGGGGCTGCCCTCGCGCCCCTCGCATTCCGCCCGCCCGAGCCGGCAATAGGAGCGCAGGCCCTCTTCGCGGCCGGCCTCGTAGAGCTCGCGGTTGACGGCGACACCGTAGTCGGCGCACGCGTCGTTGTGCCGGCCCAGATAGGACAGCGGGCGCCCGTTGGCGCCGTCGGCCCTGCCGATGCTGCGCCAGTCGCCGGCCTGGCACTCCTGTTCGCTCAGGGTGGCGCAGCCCGCCAGAACGAGGGCCAGAAGCAGCCCGCAGGCCAATAGGATCAGTCGTGTCAAAGCGTCCTCCTGCTTGTCATGCCCTTGCCCGCAAGGCGGCATGATGCAGGTTCCGGGACGGGGCACAACCCGCTTCGCGCGCCGCGGGTGAAAAATCCCTCAGGCGCCGACGCCCAGCTCCGCCCGGGTGCGCCGGGGCAGCTTGCCGGCGATCAGGCGATGCGCCTCGGTAATGTAGGCGGCAAGATCGTTCTCGCCGAGTTCGGCGTCCGGGGCGACCTGCACCCACTTGGCGCGCGCGAGGTACTTGGCGGGGGCGACGCCCTCGAGTTCGGGCAGAATGGCGAAGCTCATTTCCGAGCACTTGAAGCTGATGCGCCGCACGCCGTCGCCGTTCCACGCGGACAGGATGGCGAAAATCTTGCCGCCGATCTTGCCGACCGAGGCGCCGCCCCATTGATGGACGATCTCGACGGCCGGCAAATCGCCGATGAAGGCTTCGAAGGTCTCGGGCTCGAACAGGCTCACTGCGCCGGCTCCGCCGCGACGCCGGTGGGCAGCGGGCAGGAGACGCCGGTGCCCTTGAGCCCGCAATAGCCTGCCGGGTTCTTGGCGAGGTATTGCTGGTGATAGGTTTCGGCAAAGTAGAAGGGGCCGGCCTCGGCGATCTCTGTCGTGATCGGCCCCATGCCCCTTTGCTCGAGGGCCGCGGCGAAGCGGTCCCGGCTGGCCCGGACGGTTTCGGCCTGCCCGGCGAACGTGGTGTAGATGGCCGAGCGGTATTGCGTGCCCACGTCGTTGCCCTGGCGCATGCCCTGGGTGGGGTCGTGTTCCTCCCAGAAGGTCTTGAGCAGGGTTTCAAGGGAAATCCCGCGGGGCTCGTAGACGACCATCACCGCCTCGGTGTGGCCGGTGCGGCCGGTGCACACCTCGTCATAGGTGGGGTTGGGCGTGTGTCCGCCCTGGTATCCCACCGCCGTGACATGCACGCCGGGGAGCTGCCAAAACAGGCGTTCGGCGCCCCAGAAGCATCCCATGCCGACATAGATCGTCTCGGTGCCCTCCGGATATGGCCCCTGCAGCTTCTCGCCGTTGACGAAATGCCTGGGCGCGACCTGCATGGGCGCGATCCGGCCGGGCAGCGCCTCGGCGGCGCTCACGATGGTTTGGGGTTTGGACTTGAACAGCATCTTGGCCTCCCGGGCTGAAGGAGTTCTCGCGTCATGGCTCTAAAATGGGTGCCCCCGCCCCGAATCGCAAACGTTTGCCGAATCTTTACCCGCAATTGCGCCGGAATTGTTGCGGGTCGCGCGGCTCAGCGCGCGCGGCGGCGCTTGGTCGCCGAAACAAGGATACCCCCCAGCAACAGGAATGCCACCCCGAAGGCCGACAGGGCCATCCACGAGGGCCAGCCGAGCGCGGTGACGAGACCGGGATCCCACAACTCGGGCAGGAGTTTGCGCTGGATGATCGCCTGGGTGAGATTGAGGCTGGCGACATGGTGCTGGAACCACACCTGGCCCAGGGGCTGGGTGAGCATGCCGTTACCCGCCGCCGCGATGGCGATGAGCACGCCCAGCGCTCCGAGGCCGGCGAGCGCGACGATGAGCCCGATAAGGCGGAACAGGGCGCGGACGATACCGGTTATGGCTTGCATGACGACCTTTCGTGGCGTTTGGCGTTCGTCTCGCGAGGGCGGCTATCTCGTGGCGATGTAGTCACGCCTGCGGCGCTGACGTCCCAGAATGAGCAGCAGCACGCCGGCGACGCCGAAGATCGCCCAGCTCGGCCAGGCGAACACCTGCTCGATCATGGCGCGACCGGTGGCCGATGCCGCCGTCTCCATAAGAGTCCCGCTCACCGCCGCCCAGCTCTCCGCATCGATCCCGCGCCACATCTCGGCCAGCGAGGTCATCGTCAGAGCGTTTGCCGCCAGCGTCTTGGCCCCATCGACGACGATCAGGACAAGGGCCAGCCCGACCAGCCAGGTTCCGCAAACACGCAATACAAACTTCATCTCGAACCCATGTGCCACCAGCGCCCCTCTTCCCCCGCGCATCGCGGACTCGGGAGAAGGCGGCGCCGGTCGCCCCCTTGTCCATCTTTTTGCCATTGCAGGGCATTTTATACAAGTCGGCGCGAATGCACGGCGCCATCAACACCACCCACGCCCGCGTGAGGGCGCCGCGAGCCGACCCGCGAATTAGGCCGGGAAACACGTTTTCCCCGTTGGGGTCTTGCACAGCGGCGCGCTAACCGTTAACTCCCTGACGCGCGGAGTTCCCACTCCGCCCCAGATACGCCGGCCGCCCCAAGGGGAGCCGGCGTCGCTACGCGGAGAGATGGCCGAGTGGTCGAAGGCGCACGCCTGGAAAGTGTGTAGGCGGCAATCCCGTCTCGAGGGTTCGAATCCCTCTCTCTCCGCCATTTATTTCCGGGTACAGCCCGGAGACATAGGTAACAGATTGTACCTA
>CAZNHG010000245.1:0-5044 GCA_964572555.1 uncultured Devosiaceae bacterium
TTGAACTGGCTGACGACAAGCGCCAGGCGGGGCATGGTTTCAGGCATTCTGGTTCCGTGGCTCCTGGAGCGTGTCCAGAAAAAGTGGTTGCCACTTTTTCGGTTCGGACGCGCGACAAAACAAAGACTAATGGGTGAAAGAGTGGCCGAACTTGTCCCGCTTGGTTGCGAGATAGCGCCAGTTGTAGGGGTTGACGGGAATCTCGAGCGGCAGGCGTTCGGCGACATCGATACCGAACTGCTCGAGGGCATTCGCCTTGCCGGGGTTGTTCGACAGGAGCCGCAAGCGGTTGATGTCCAGCGACCGCAGGATTTGTCCGGCAATCCCGTAGTCGCGGGCATCGGGTGCAAATCCCAGTGCCGTATTGGCTTCGACGGTGTCGTGGCCCTGGTCCTGCAGGGCATAGGCGCGAATCTTGTTGGCGAGCCCGATGCCGCGCCCCTCCTGCCCGCGCAGGTAGATCAGCGCCCCGCCATCGCCCGTCGCGATCTGGCGTAGCGCCTCCTGCAATTGCGGTCCGCAGTCGCAACGCAGTGACCCGAGGGCGTCGCCGGTCAGGCATTCCGAGTGCAATCGCACCAGCGGCGTGCCCGCCAGCGGCGCACGGATAAGGGCCAGGTGCTCGCTCCCGTCCAGGCGGCTCCGAAACGCCCGAACCTCCAGCGGCACAGGCGAATATTCGGTCGGCAGCTCCGAACGCGCGACTTCGTCCACAAGCGTCTCATTGGCCGCACGATGGGCGATGATATCCCGTATGGTAAGGATCGGCAGACCGTGTTCCTTCGCGAAGATATCGAGATCGGGCCGCCGCGCCATCTGTCCGTCGTCGCGCATGACTTCGCAGATCACGCCCGCGGGCCGCAAGCCGGCGAGGCGCATAAGGTCCACCGCCCCTTCCGTATGACCGTCCCGCGCCAGCACGCCGCCCTCCGCCGCCCTCAAGGGAAAGACATGCCCGGGTGAGGCGATATCGGCGGGCATGACCTGCGGATCGGCCGCGACCTGAACGGTTCTGGCCCGGTCATGGGCCGAAATGCCCGTGGTAATCCCCTCCCGTGCCTCGATGGAGGCGGTAAAGGCCGTGGATCGCCGGGCCTGGTTGTTGGCGACCATGGGCGGCAGACCCAGCCGGTCGACCTGCTCGCCGGTGAGTGCCAGGCAGATCAGGCCACGCCCGTAGCGGGCCATGAAATTGACGGTCTCGGGCGTCGCGAATTCGGCGGCGGCGACCAGATCGCCTTCATTTTCGCGATCCTCGTCATCGACCAGGATCACCATGCCGCCATTGCGCAGCTGGGTCAGGGCTTGAGATAGGGCAGACATAGGCGCTCCACATATTTGGCCATGACGTCGACCTCGACATTGAGATCGTCGCCGATGGCGAGGCCGTGCAGATTGGTGTGTTCCCAGGTGTGGGGGATGATGGTCACCAGGACGGCGACGCCGCCCTCCCCCGGCTCCACACCGTTGATGGTGAGACTGATGCCGTTGAGCGCAATCGAGCCCTTCTCGACGCAGTAGCGCCCCAGGGCTTCGGGCAACATGAAGGTGTGCTGCCAGGCACCGTCGGCCTCGACCCGCTCCGCCAGCCGCGCCAGCCCGTCGACATGCCCCTGAACCAGGTGCCCGGAAAGCCGCGTATCCGGCGTAACGGCACGCTCCAGGTTCGCCTTGTCGCCCACGGCGAGGCGCCCCAGATTGGTGCGGGCAAGGGTTTCCGGGCTGATGAAGAACCGGGCCAGTCCGGCCTCGTCGAACCGGGTGACGGTAAGGCACACGCCATTGACGGCAATACTCTCGCCGAGCGACAGGTCCGGCCAGCCGCTCTCGAGTTCGATTTCCAGCGACCCGCCGCGGGGCGCCGCCAGCGTCACGCGCGCCGGTTTTTCAATGATGCCTGAGAACATCGGCTTCCTCTTGATGTGAATGGATCTCGGCGGCCGGGTTCCCGCGTATGGTCACCCGGTCCGTGCCATCGGGGTTCACCCCCTGCTCGATCAGCACGTGCTCGTCCCAAAGGCCCGCTTCGAGCACGCTACCAGTCAGGGCGGGGCCGGCTTCGACCAGCACTTCCATCGCGCCCGCCGCGCCGATCATCGTGATCGCCTCGGCAGCATTCTCCGCCAGGCGCACCTCGAACCCTCGCGACCGCGCCGCCGCCAGATAGTCCTGCGGAACCCGCCGGCGCCGGTCGAGAATGACCAGCAGCCGGCGCTTGCCGGGATGGTCGGACGTGTGACGCACGGTAAAATGCGGACTATCCGCCAGCACGGTGCCGGATCCGGTGAGAATCGCATCGGCGCGGCGCCGAAGACGGTGGGCCAGTTCCAGCGAGGCCTGGCTGGTGAATGTCCTTCGTCCGGCGGGTGGAACCATGCTCCCCGCCGCCGATATTGCCTGCTTGATGGTGACGAAGGGCAGGCCGGTCCGCATCGACTTGGAGAAGGGGGCGATCAGCCGTGCAGCCTCGGCGGTCAACGCGGCAGCGTCCGGATGATCGAGGTCCGCGAGAAAGTGGACATCGCATCCGGCTGCCCTCAGCCGCTCGGCCCCGCCGCCACCGACCCCGGGATTGGGATCGCGGCAAGCGATCCATACCTGGCGGGCGCCGGTGGCCAGGATGGCATCGGCACAAGGCGGTGTGCGCCCGTAATGGTTGCACGGCTCCAGTGTCACCACCACCGTGTCGATCCGGCCGGTAATTCCGGCGCTCTGCGCAGCGGCGATGGCTTCGGCCTCGGCGTGCGGCATGCCGGCCCTGCGATGCACCCCTGCGGCGATTTCGTTGCCGGCGGAATCGAGCAGCACGCACCCAACCGGCGGGTTGGGTGCGGTGGCACCCTCGTACGCCCGCGCCAGTTCCAGCGCACGCGAAAAGGCACGCGCGATGCGCTCTGGTGTCATCCCTGCAATAGCGGTGACTACGGTCTCGTCCATGCCCATCCCATCGTCTCGACAGACGAATTCCAGGGCAAATGACGACAAGCACACGCTGTCCGGTATCCGGAAAGCGCGCATGCACGATCATCGGTTCTCTTCCATCCGGACTATACCGTCGGCCCCGGAATCACACCGGGTCTGCTGTCCCCACCCCGAAGGGATGGGCGCTCGCGGGCTGATGTGCGCGAAAGCACAATTACCGCCGGTGGGGAATTTCACCCCGCCCTGAGAACTCTTGCAGGTAAACCTGCCACGCCTTGCATAAGCGAGGTATCGCAACAGCACAAGTAGGCACGGCGAAATGACTGCGTTCTGGCAGTCCCCTCAGGTCCGCTTAGCCCACAAGCTAAGCCGTTGGCTTTCAGCGGAACAATTAGCCAATCCTGGCTAACTGCGTGCTTAAACTGGATGATTTTGGCTGGATTTGGTTGCGGGGTTCGCAACCGTCGATATCGCGTGAGCTTTTTCAAGCTGACGTATGAGAAACCAAGCCGGTCCAATTCCGCTTTCCGTCCGAGGTAACGGACGTCGTATTCTGGCCGCTTGCGGACGGCCCGCTGACGGCGTGAACGAAGGCGAATGCAGCTATTCCGCTGTAAGCCGTCTCGACCGCCCGTGTATATCCTTCGCCTTCCCATACCGCCATGTGGCTTGAAGAGCTCAAGGCACCCGCCCCTTTCTTCAGACCTGTCTCGACTTACGCAGCAGTAGAGTTGACATCTATTTATAAGTGAGTAATTACTTATAAAAAAGCTGGAGCAGATGGGTCGAAACCCGATCATTGATGACAAGACGCTGCTTTCCCATGCGCGCGATGTGTTCAAGGCGCGCGGCGCTTTCGGGACGGTCAGTGAAGTGGCGCGACGGGCGGGAATCTCGGAGGCAGCCGTCTTCAAGCGCTATTCTACCAAGGCGGCGCTGTTCGTCGCGGCGCTTATGCCACCGGAGATCGATCCGGCCGAGCTCGTTGCCGATGAGATCACGGATGCGCGTGAGGCGCTCGAGGAAACGGGCCGTCGGCTACTTGCATATTTCCGCGACGTCGTGCCGGCAGGCCTGCACCTCCATGCGGCTCGAGCCGCGGGCCTTGAAGATATCGGCGCACATTTCGGGCCGGATCGGACTGGACGTATCACCGAAGCACTGGCCACCTTCTTGGCAGAGCGCACGGTCCGCAAACAGATGAATGCGGCCGAGCCCCGCCGGGCGGCACAATTGATGATCGCCGCCATACACAGCCTCGCCGCTTACGAGGTGATGGGTCTGCACGGCAAGAACGATTTTGGGCGCGCCATCCCGGCGTTTGTTGACCAGATATGGGCGGGACTCGAGCCGGCGCCCCTTACCCCGGAGGAGGGAGACTGACATGGCCCCAACACGCATTATTCTGAGCGGGGCTCTGGCTGGACTGGCAATGTGGCTTCTGGCTGGACTATGGCATGAGATCGTTGCAGCCCATTTCTACGCCGAGCGGGTCGACGCAGGTCACCAGGGGCTAGGCATCATCTTGGCGGCCTATCTGATGCTGGGATTGTTGATGGCGTTCATGTTCGAGCGTATTCGCGGGCATGGATCGACGTCGATTGCCGGGCTCATTTTCGGGGCACTCATCGGCGTTGTCTGGGTTCTGCCTCACGGGATTGCCATGGCAGGGGCGCATGGCGAGCCCGTGCTATATGAATTCCAGAACGCGGCGTGGCACGTTGTCGAGCAAGGCCTCGGCGGACTGATCATTGGCGCAGTCCACAGGCGCTGGCCGTCGCCAGTCCGGCAGATCGAGGCTTGCGACTAGCTAGCACAAGTGCCCGTTGGGAACTCAAATAAAAGATGCGAACTGCCGGCCTATTCTGGCGAAAACCAGCCGCGCGCACCATCCGGCGACAGTTCGGTGCGGCAGGGCGACTTTCCGGGGCCCGATTTGGGCGTTCTGCCACTAATATCAAGCTACGAATTGCAAGATGGAAACTATCATACGAGCGATCCAGCTACGGCAACTGCCTCCCGGCTGCGTCTCGCCCGGATTTCCCCGCCTGAACCCACGGTTTCGTTGCACGGCGTAACCCTATAGAGCCTCACCCCTACGCTTGCCGGTTGAAGCGGATCG
>CAZNHG010000246.1:0-5029 GCA_964572555.1 uncultured Devosiaceae bacterium
GAGGTTCCATGAAGCTGACATTGCCCGGCGGCATGGCGTTCGAGTACCCGGCCTGCATCGCGACCTCGCGGGCATGCTCGGCGATTGCCACCTCGCTGTCGAGGTGCACGTTCTTCGGTGCCTCGTGGATGCCTTCATAGCTCGGTTCCGCGCTGTGGCACATCGAGCAGCGTCCCATCACGGTATCGCTGACTGCGGCGAAATGCTCGGACTGCATGAAGACCTGCGCGGTATCCGACGATGTATCGGTCTGGTCGTTCGCGGGCAGCTTGGGGTTGGTCGACAGCCACATGATGCACACGAACAGGGCCGCCGCCGCGCCCCAAGTCCAGTGCGGATTGCCGCGCCGGGCGTGGCGCGTGTTGAAGTAGTGCCGGATCAGCACGCCGATCAGGAAGATCAGTGACGCGATCACCCAGTTGTACGCGGTGGCAAAGGCCAGCGGGTAGTGGTTCGACAGCATCAGGAAGATCACCGGCAGGGTGAGGTAGTTGTTGTGCAGCGAGCGCTGCTTGGCCATCGCGCCGAGATGCGCCGCCGGCGTGCGCCCCGCCTTGAGGTCGGCCACCACGATCTTCTGGTTGGGAATGATGATGAAGAACACGTTGGCGCTCATGATCGTCGCCGTGAACGCGCCGAGATGCAGAAGCGCGGCACGTCCGGTGAAGACCTGAGTATAGCCCCATGCCATCGCGACGAGAACGAAGAACAGTAGGACCATCAGCCCGTTCTGGCTGCGCCCTACCGGCGACTTGCACAAAAAGTCATAGATCAGCCAACCGATGCTCAGCGAGGCGAGCGAGATCAGGATGCCGCCCCAGCCGGGGATGTCGAGCACATTGCGGTCGATGAGGTAGAGGTCGGCCCCGGCATAGTAGAGCACCGCCAACATGGCGAAGCCGGACAGCCAGGTTGAATAGCTTTCCCACTTGAACCAGGTGAGGTGTTCGGGCAGTTCCGGCGGGGCGACGGTATACTTCTGCATGTTGTAGAAGCCGCCGCCATGCACCTGCCATTCCTCGCCGGAGACCCCGTCAGGCAGGCCGGGGCGTTTCACCAGCGCCAGGTCCAGCGCGATGAAATAAAAGGACGATCCGATCCAGGCTATCGCGGTGATCACATGCAGCCAGCGCACACCGAACTGCACCCACTCCCAGAAAATAGCGAAGTCCGTCACTGCGCCTGCTCCCTGTCGTCCAGAGACTTGGAGCATTGTGTAGGAAAACGATCCAACACGATGGTCCAAACCCCTGATTTCATATTCGTTCCTTCACAAGAAGGAGGCGGGCCATGTGTGCCCGCCTCGCCTCGTTCATTCGGATGAGCGCCCCGCTCATGCCGGCGGGTTCACGCCCTCGACATACCAATCGATGGAGAGCATCTGCTCGTCCGTCATGGTCTCGCCCTCGGCGATGCGGACCTCGCCGTTGGTGTCCCTGATCGGACCGGTCCAGATATCGCTCTCGTCGTTGGCAATCGCCTGCTCGACTTCCTTGGCCGCGGCGACGACATCCTCTGGCACCTTGTCGGCATAGGGTCCCATGACCACAGCCTTCTCGGCGATGCCGGGCCACACGTCCTCCGACACCCAGGTGCCGTCGATGACCTCCCGGGCCGTCTGGGCGTAGTGCGGACCCCAGTTGTCGATAATCGCGGTCAACTGCGCATCGGGCGCGAACTCGCTCATGTCGGCGCCCTGTCCGAAGCCGCCGACGATACCGGCTTCCTGGGCGACCTGCAGTGCGGCCGGACCGTCAGTATGCTGGGCGATGACATCGATACCCTGGTCGATCATCGCCCGGGCGGTGTCGGCCTCCTTGGCGGGGTCGTTCCAAGTCGAGATGTAGACCGGGGTCATCTGGAAGTCGGGATTGATCTTGCGCGCGGCAAGCGTGAACGAGTTGATGCCCAGCACGTTCTCCGGAATCGGGAACGCACCAACATAGCCGGCGTGGCCGGTCTTCGACATGTGTCCGGCGACCGTGCCACACACCGCGCGACCCTCATGGAAGCGGCCATTGTAGGTCGCCACGTTGTCGGAACGCTGATAGCCAGTGCAGTGTTCGAAATAGACGTCGGGGAACTGCTGGGCCACCTTGAGCACATAGTCGCCATAGCCGAAGCTGGTCGCAAAGATCAGCTTGTTGCCCTGCTGGGCCAGCTCACGCAGCACGCGCTCGGTGTCGGGCCCTTCGGGAACGTTCTCGACATAGGTTGTCTCGACCGCGTCGCCCAGCTGCTCCTCAAGATAGAGCCGCCCCTGGTTGTGGGCGTAGTTCCAGCCATTGTCGTTGGGCGTGCCGATATAGATGAAGCCGACCTTGAGCGGTTCATCCTGCGCGAAGGCACGGGTACCCACAAGCGGCAGGCTGGCCGCTGCGGCACCACCCATCATCAGTGCTGTACGGCGATTGAACTTTACCATGATAGTCTCCTTGTTGACGTCCTTGGTTTCTGTGTCTGTTCGTTTCCCACCGCAAAAACTCTGTTATGCACTCGCTACAAAGGGCCTGCCAAGGCAGGCAGGCGCGTTGCTGCTCGCCGACCGCCGTAGCGATATCAGCACGAGCACGATGACGGTCGCCAGATACGGCATCGCCGCCCACAGCTCGGCCGGGATGACCTTGAGCGGGCCGCTGCCCGCCTTGGCGTATAGCTCCATCGTCATCACCACGCCGAAAAGATACGCCCCCGCCAGCAGGCGCCCGGGGCGCCAGGCGGCGAAGACGACCAATGCCACGGCGATCCAGCCGCGGCCCGCAGTCATGCGCTCCGCCCATTGCGGCGTGAGGATCAGCGGAAACGCCGCGCCCGCGATGCCCGCCATGGCGCCGCCGAAGGCGATCGCCGCATAGCGTACGCCGATCACCGAATAGCCGATGGAGTGGGCCGACTGATCGTTTTCCCCCACTGCGCGCAGGATGAGACCCGCGCGCGTGCGATAAAGGAACCACCAGACCACCGCCACCATGATCAGGCTGAAATAGATCAGCGGGCTGTAGTTGAAGAACACGCGCAGGAAGGGGTGCTCGACCAGTCCCGTGGGGAAGATCGAGCGGAAGGGGGCGACCGGCTTGCCGGTAAACCCCTGCCCTGCCAGCGCGGAAAAGCCCGTGCCGAAGATCGTCAAAGCTAGGCCGGTCGCCGTCTGGTTGGCGGACAGTGTCAGGGTAAGGAAGCCGAAGATCATCGAGGTCGCGACGCCTGCGCCCGCTGCCGCCAGAAGCCCCAGCCACGGGCTGCCGGTGGAGTAGACCACCGCGAAGCCGGTCACCGCGCCCACCAGCATCATGCCCTCGACGCCGAGATTGAGCACGCCGCTCTTTTCAACAACCAGCTCGCCGAGCGCCGCGATGAGGATTGGCGTTGAAGCGCCGACCACGGTGACGATGAAGGACAGGACGAGGGCTGTGCTCATGCCGGCTCTCCCTCGGTTTCGGGCTGCACGCGCCGGATGCGGTAACGCACCAGGATGTCGCCGGCGAGCAGGAAGAACAGCATCATGGCCTGAAATATACCCGCCGCGGCATTGGGCAGGCCGATGGTCGTCTGGGCCACCTCGCCGCCGACGAAGGTAATCGCCAGAACGATTCCCGAGAAAATGACCCCTAACGGATTCAGCCGCCCAAGGAATGCGACGATGATCGCGGTAAAGCCGTAGTTTGTCGGAAAGCCCGGGGCCAGCCGCTGGAACGGACCAGCGACCTCAAGCATGCCCGCGAGCCCGGCCAGCCCGCCGCTGATCAGCAGTGCGAACCAGATCGTGGTGTTCGAGCTGAACCCGCCATAGCGTGCCGCATTCGGCGCGGCACCCACCACGCGCATGCGGAAGCCGAATACCGAGCGGGTCATGATGAACCACGCCACGATGGCGATCAGGAAGGCGATCGGCACGCCCAGGTGCACGATGGTCGTCGGAATAACGGTTGGCAGCCGCGCCGCCTCGGAGAACACGCGCGTCTGCGGAAAGCCCATGCCCATGGGGTCCTTCCACGGCGCGCGCACCAGGTAGTAGACCAGTTGGACCGAAACATAGGTCAGCATCAGGCTGACGAGGATCTCGTTGACCTTGAGCCTGGTGCGCAGGAAGGCGGGGATCGCCGCATACGCCATACCGGCGAGCGTTCCGGTTATTGCCATGAGTGGCAGTATCCACCATCCGCTCATTCCATAGGTCGCCAAGGCCACACCGGTCGCAGCAATCCCGCCAATGACGTATTGGCCTTCGGCCCCGATATTCCAGACGCTTGCGCGAAAGCAGATTGCCAGACCCACACCGATGATGATCAGCGGGGCAGCTTTCACGCCGAGGTCCTGCCACTTGAAGGAGTTGGTCAGCGGGGTGAGAAAGATTTCGCGCACCGCGCCGAGGCCGTCATAGCCGATCAGCGAGAAGATGATCCCGCCCACGATCATGGTGAGGATGACCGCGGCGACGGGCGTGACATAGACCATAAGCCGGCTGGGATGGGGGCGTTTCTCGAGCCTATACTGCAACCTTGCCTCCCGGCTCGATGTGAACCTCCTGGCTGGTTCCATGCACCCCGCCCATGAGCAGGCCGATCTCCTCGACCGTTGTCTCGGCTATCGGTGTGGGCCTGGAGACATGCCCCTCGTTGATCACCGCGATGGTGTCGCTGAGTTCCAACAGCTCATCGAGGTCCTGGCTGATAATCAGGATCGCCGAGCCTTGCGCGGCAAGATCGACCAGCGCCTGGTGAATCGCCGCCGCCGCGCCGGCATCGACGCCCCACGTCGGCTGGCAGATTACCAGAACCTTGGGGTTCTGCAGGATTTCACGGCCCATGATGTACTTTTGAAGGTTTCCGCCGGACAGCGAGTTGGCCGTCGCCAGCGGCCCCTGTGCCTTGACGGAGAAATCGCCGATGACCTTGCCGGTATAGGTTTGCGCCTTGCCCGTGTTGATGAGCCCGCCCAGTACCATGCCCAGCCGCGTACGGGCCGTGAGCACGGAATTGTCGGCCAGCGTGAAGTCGGCGACGGCGGCGTGGCCGTTGCGCTCCTCGGG
>CAZNHG010000247.1:0-5019 GCA_964572555.1 uncultured Devosiaceae bacterium
GACTGCTCGCCGGGGCAGTGGTCATTGCCTTCCGGCTCTTCATTGAATCCACGCAGGGGGACTGCTGCCCGGCGGCCATCCGGAGGGCTACGAGGGGCTGGCCGTGCCCGCCGCTGCGTGTCGGCGTAATCCATGTCATGGAGCGGCTGGCCTACCATGAGGCGCATCTGCCCCTGCGCCATGCACTTCGGTGTACCTGTCACAGATCGAGGGGATCGGCCCGACCCGCAAGAAAGCCCTGCTGAACCACTTCGGCTCAGCCAAGGCCGTTTCGCGGGCAGCGTTGGCTGATCTCGTCGCCGTGCCGGGGATTTCGGATGCCACGGCGCAGCAGATCTACGATCACTTCAACCAGCCGGGCTGACGCCGACGGCATTGACAGCAGCCGGCTCAGCCTATTACTTAAGTGTATGCTTAATCAAAGCACCGCGCTTGACGACATGTTCCACGCCCTGGCCGATCCCGGCCGGCGCATGATGCTCGACCGGCTGAGCCGCGGCCCGGCGTCCGTCAGCGAACTGGCCAAACCGCTCGAAATGTCCCTGCCCGCCGTCGTGCAGCACCTGCAGGTTCTCGAATCGAGCGGCCTCGTGCGGACCGAAAAGGTGGGGCGCGTGCGCACCTGCCAGATCGTCCCCGATGCCCTGCACCGCGCCGAGGAATGGATCAGCCAGCGGCGGACGCTGTGGGAGCGCCGTCTCGACCGGTTGGGCGAGGTGCTGACCGGCGGAGACGACACGGCGGGAAACGGCGATCGGCGCTGACCCGGCGCATCATCTCCCGGTGCCATCAAGTTGATCCGCCTGCCCTTGCGGGGCGGTCCCGCCCGCCTCATATTTCACTGAAAAGTGCGAGGATACGCTGTGAGCAGGAAGGATCTCGAACGCCAGAAGGACCGCAAGGACCAGCCCGCCGAGACATCGTCGAGCGGGGATGTGGCAGCGTTCGTGCAAAAGGTCGGTGCCATGGCCAAGACCCGCACCGGCAGCGGCCGCGGGCGGCTCCTGTTCGCACTCGATGCCACGATGAGCCGGCAGCCGACCTGGGACCTCGCCTGCAGCCTCCAGGCGCAGATGTTCGAGACGGTCGCCGAAACCGGCGGACTTGACGTGCAGCTTCTTTATTTCCGCGGTTTCGGCGAATGCCGCTCCTCGAAGTGGGTCGGAGACGCCTCGGCCCTTTCGCGGCTGATGAGCGGGCTGCAGTGCATGGGCGGGAGAACCCAGATCGGCAAGGTGTTCGCCCACGCCCGCGCCGAGCACAAGAAGAAGAAAATCAACGCCGTCGTGTTCGTCGGCGACGCTCTGGAGGAAGATGTCGATCGCCTCGCCCACAAGGCGGGGGAACTGGGGCTGCTCCACTGTCCCGTTTTCCTGTTCCAGGAAGGCAACAACCCGCATGTCGAGACCGCGTTCCGCGAGTTCGCGCGGCTGAGCAAGGGGGCCTATGCCCGTTTCGATTCCAGCGCGCCAAAGGAGCTTGCCGACCTGTTGCGCGCCGTCGCCGCCTATGCCAGCGGCGGGCGGGAAGCGCTCAAGCTGCAGAGCGGCAACCAGGCGAAGCTCCTTCTGGAGCAATTGCGCTGACATGGTCTGGCTTGTGGCCTTCATCGGCGTCATCGTTCTTGGCAGCTATTGCTACTACCTGTTCGTCAAGGGCGACATCCCGAGCCTCGTGCGCAGCCTGCGCTGGGTGCTGGGCGGCGGCGCGTTGCTTCTGGCGGCGCTGTTCGGCATCGGCGGCCGTGTCGGGCTCGCCAGCATGCTCGGCGTCGCGGGCAGCGCCATCCTGTTCCGCGGCCGGCTCGGTCCGATCGACCTGACCACGACGGGCAGTTCTCCGGGTGCCAAGTCCCGTGTACGCAGCCGATTCTTCGAAATGCACCTCGATCACGAGAGCGGCGATGTTTCCGGGTCGGTGATCTCCGGTGCGTTCGCCGGGCACCAGCTCATCGATATCGACGAAGATGACATGAGGGATCTGCTGCAGGAGGCGTCGAGCGACCCGGACAGCCTGTCCCTGCTCGAGACCTGGCTCGACGCCAACCGGCAGGGCTGGCGGGAGTATTTCGGCTACCAGGGCGCGCAGCAGGAGACCGGCCAGGGGGAGCGGCAACAGCAACGCGGGTCCACCGACGAAGGTCCCATGGACGAAAAGCAGGCGTGCGACATTCTCGGGCTCAAGCCGGGAGCCAGCGTCGAGGAAATCAAGGCGGCGCATCACCGGCTGCTCAAGGCCGTTCATCCCGACCAGGGCGGTTCCAACTTCCTCGCATCGCGCATCAACAGCGCCAAGGACTTCCTGCTACGCCGCCGCAGCGCCCGCTGAGCCCCGGCCATACGGCAAACCCGCCAGCCAGCCGGCGATCCACCACAAGACGGGCGTAAGCAGGATCGAGACGAGGCCATCCGTGACGTAGTGCCAGCCCAGGTGGACAGAACCGACAACCATCGCGATGAGGAACGCCAGGGCGCAATAACCCAGCCACCGCCGGACGCGAAAGGCGAACAGCACGGTCAGCATGGTCGTCGCCAGGTGCATGGAGGGCATCGCCGAAATGCCGCTGCCCAGCCCGGTGGTCGAATTGCGGTGAATGGACAGCAGCATGTCCTGCGTGCTCAGGGCCCAGATCGGCAGCGTCGCGTCGACGTCGTGCAGATACACCATGAGTCCCGCATACGGATCGCCGGTATAGAACTCGGCGTAAAAGCACGGCCCTACCGACGAGAAGACGGTCGCAAGGACCGAGCCGATCACGGCCCAGGAGAGGAAAAACGCGATGAGGTACTGCGCGCGCAGCCGCGTCTCCTTCACCATCAGGGCCGCGCCGAAGAATGTGGCGCAGATGACGAGCAGCCAGCCGTTGTAGAACAGGTTGATCGTGAAAGTGACCGCCGGAAACCCCAGAACGGGCTGCAGCACCCGCCAGGCGTCATGACCGAAAAACAGGGCCCGGTCGAGTTGCACGAGCATCGGATCGAGGTAGTACGGCACCATGAAGGGAATGGCGCTTTTCAAGCTCGAGAACACCGACATGTAGACCGTCGTGCCTATGACCACGGGCACCGCCATGACGAGACGGCGCGGCACCTGCCAATCGGCGATCATGCGCCTGGAGATGTGATGAAACGGTCTCTCGGGCCGGTGAACGACCAGCTCGCGCGCGCTCATGACTACCAGCGCGAGAAGGGCGAGGACGATGGTGACCAGCGGAAAGACCCCGTAGATGGCGAAATCGAGGGCGAAGCCGTAGCTTTGGGCGGCGATCATGGCGCTGGCGATACACGTGGCCCAGACGGCGAGCACACACGCATGTGCACGCCAGTAGTCGCTCCATGTCATGTCGAAATGGCGCTTTGCGGCAGCCTTTATGCGCCGTGCGGGCTCCAGCCCGTCATCTAGCCCCTGCTCCCTTGCGCGCACCAACCTCTCCTCGCACCATCCCATTCGCGGGCAAGCCCCTCGCTGACGAGCATCCCGCCGATCGAACGGCCATCGCGCTCGAGGATGCGGAGTTTGCGACCGTAGACGTCCTCGTTGCGCGCGTACGGGGCCACTTCTACCGGACCGGCGTTAAGCAATTCCTGCAGACGCCATTTCGCGCGGTCACCGAGCGCCTTCTCCCCGGCGCACTTCGGACTGAAGATTTCGGGGGTATCGATGTCGGCGATGCGGATCTTCTCGCCGCGCAGCCAGATCGTGTCGCCATCCACGACACAGGAGACGCGGCGGGACCCGCTGCAAATGCCGAAATGCACACTGGCCTGCGGCGCGGAAGCCGTCACCTCCGGTGAGGAAAACATCGCGCTACTCTCGAGCACGCGCGCACCGATCAATCCGACAGTGATTCCAACCGCTGCAATCGCCAGCGGCTCGACAATCCCGCGCAGCCCGCCGCGCCGGCTGCCCAACCGTACGACCCTTGCCATCCCGCGATCCTCCACCATGGTGCCGAAGGCGGAAGGGTTCCGCCATTCGGCCGCCGGGGGAAGTCGGTGGGCTACTTACGGTAAATTCCGTATTAACGCCGGGGTGATGACAAGGCCGATCTTGTCGGCTATAAACTTCGCCATGATGCACCATGCCGCCAACTATTATTTTTGGTACTTTGGATATCCGAAGCCGCTGGCGGTCGGAGGGGTGCGCATTATCTGAAGGCAGATACCAAGGCACGAGAACCCGAAACGATCCGCCAGCCCGCTGGCGGTTTTTTTGTGCCGCCGGTTGGGCCCGACAACGAGGAACCGACCCATGCTGAAAATCACAGACGACTTGCGCATCCGCGAGATCAAGGAACTCATATCCCCCGAGACCGTCACCAACGAGTTCCCCTCGACCGAGACGGCCACCAGCACGGTGCTCACCACGCGGGCGCACATCCACAACATCCTTTCCGGCGATGACGATCGGCTTCTGGTCATCATCGGCCCCTGCTCCATCCACGACCCCAAGGCCGCGCTGGACTACGCCGCGCGTCTGGCCAAGGTGCGCGAAGAGCACAAGGACACGCTCGAGATCGTCATGCGCGTCTACTTCGAGAAGCCGCGCACGACGGTGGGCTGGAAGGGCCTGATCAACGATCCCGGGCTCGACGGCAGCTTCGAGATCAACAACGGGCTCAGGGTCGCCCGCGAACTGCTGGTCTCCATCAACGATATGGGCGTGCCGGCCGCGGTCGAGTTCCTCGACATGACCACACCGCAATACATCGCCGACCAGGTGAGCTGGGCCGCCATCGGCGCACGCACGACGGAAAGCCAGATCCACCGCGAGCTGGCCTCGGGCCTGTCCTGCGCGGTCGGGTTCAAGAACGGGACCGGGGGCGACGTGAAGATCGCGCTGGACGCCGTGAAGTCCGCCGCACACCCGCACCATTTCATGGCGGTGACCAAGAACGGGCGCTCCGGCATCGCGGCGACGACGGGCAATCAGGATTGCCACATCATCCTGCGGGGCGGCAAGGCGACCAACTACGACGCCGAAAGCGTCGACGCCGCCTGTGCAGCCGCCGAGAAGGCC
>CAZNHG010000248.1:0-4997 GCA_964572555.1 uncultured Devosiaceae bacterium
ACCTGTTCCCGCACCTGACCATCCTGGAGAACTGCACGCTCGCGCCCGTTTACGTGCGCGGCCTGTCCCGCGCCGAGGCCGATGACGTCGCCATGCACTTCCTCGAGCGCGTGAAGATCCCCGAGCAGGCGAACAAGTATCCCGGCCAACTCTCCGGCGGCCAGCAGCAGCGTGTGGCGATTGCCCGCTCGCTTTGCATGAACCCGAAGGTCATGCTGTTCGACGAGCCCACCTCCGCACTCGACCCGGAAATGATCAAGGAAGTCCTCGACGTCATGGTGGGCCTGGCGGAAGAGGGCATGACCATGATCTGCGTGACCCACGAGATGGGGTTCGCCCGCCAGGTCGCCAGCCGCGTGATCTTCATGGACGAGGGGCGGATCATCGAGGAGAACGCCCCCGAGCCGTTCTTCACCGACCCGCAGCACGAGCGCACCAGGCTGTTTCTCAGCCAGATATTGCATTAACCGGTGGTTTTCCTCGCCACGAACCCCCCTGCGCTTGACCTGCACGGGCGCCATGCCAGTATGGGCGCCGTTTGGAAGGGACGGCCCTTTGGGGTTGGGTTCTGTTCTCGGTGGTAAGGAGTTTTCCCGTGAATTGGCATCGCGCCGCCAAGGCGCTGCTGGGCCTGACCCTGGCATGTTTCGCAGTTTCCGTACAGGCCGCGACGCTCGACGACGTGCGTGAGCGCGGCCATCTCGTGTGCGCTGCGGCCAACCCGTTGCCCGGCTTCGCCCAGCGCAGCGACGCGGCGCTGTGGTCGGGGTTCGATGTCGATCTCTGCCGGGCCATAGCCGCCGCGGTGTTCGGCGATCCGGACCTTGTCGAATTCCGCCCGCTGACCGGCGACAGCCGCTTTGCCCAGTTGCAGGCCGGCGAGGTCGACGTGGTCGTGCGCAATGCCGCATGGACGGCGCGCAGGGACTCCGACTACGGCGCGCATTTCGTCGCGCCGACCTTCTATGACGGTCAGTCGTTCCTCGTGCCGCAGTCGATGGGGGCGGTGTCGGCCTATGAACTCGACGATGTCACGGTTTGCGTTGTCGCGGGCGGCGACGAGATCGTGCATGTGCGCGAGTTCTTCTTCGAGACGCAGGGCAGCTACCGCGAAGTGACCTACGAGGATCGCGAGGACCTCGGCGTCGCCTATCGTGCCGGGCGCTGCAATGCGGTCTCGGCATCGGCGAGTTGGCTTTACGGCATCAAGCGCAACATGCCCGAGCCCGCGGCCCACCGCATCCTGCCCGAACGCATTTCGCGCGCGCCTCTTGGCCCCTATGTCCGCGAGGGCGACGACGAGTGGTTCGATATCATCAAGTGGACCATCTTCACCCTGATCAATGCCGAGGAACTGGGCGTGACCCAGCGCAACCTCGAATCCATGGCTGCCGTGCGCACGCCAGCCATTCGCCGGCTTCTGGGATTGGAGGCGAATTTGGGCGAGCCGCTGCGGCTCGAGCAGGACTGGATGCGCGATGTCATTGCGGCCGTCGGCAACTATGGCGAGATCTTCGACCGGAATTTCGGTCCGCAAACCGGCGCCGCGATGGCACGGGGCGTCAATTCGCTGTGGACGAAGGGCGGGCTTCTCTACGCGCCGTCGATCCGCTGATGGCTACCCGGTTTCGATCGGCAGGCGCTGATCCGCGCCCCATTCGGTCCACGACCCGTCATAGAGCTGGAACGCCTCGACGCCGAGTTGGGCCAGGGCCAGGTTGAGCATAGCCGCCGTCACGCCCGAACCGCAGGAGGTGACCACCGGCCTGGCCGGATCGACGCCCGCTTCGGTCAGGCGTGCTTGCAGCGTTTCCGGATCGGCCAGGCTGCCGTTGTCGATCAGGCTCGGGAAGGGCAGATTCCGGCTGCCGGGAATATGGCCCGCGCGCAGGCCTTCGCGGGGCTCCGGAACGGCGCCGCGAAAACGCTCCGCGGGACGCACGTCGACGATCTGGGTTGCCGCGCCCGGCTGGGTGAGGGCGAGCACCTCGTCCGCCGTGAGGGCCGCGCCCGGCATCGGTTGTGAGGCAAACGTCGCCGGCGTTGGATGTGCGGAACCGGATTGTGTGGGGCGTCCCTCGCCGGTCCAGCGCGGCAGGCCCCCGGCGAGCACGTAAGTGCTGCTGGCACCCATCACGCGGAACGTCCACCACACCCGCGCCGCGGAGAACAGGCCCATGCCGTCGTAAACGACGATGGTATCGGTCTGGGAAATACCGAGCGCACCGACGGCGTCCGAGAACGTCCGCGCGTCGGGCAGCATGTGCGGCAGGTCGCGCGAAGTGTCGGCAATGGCATCGATGTCGAAGTGGACTGCGCCCGGAATGTGCGCCTCGGCGAATTCCGCGAGCGCATCGCGCTGCATCTGCGGCAGGTACCAGGACCCATCGACGACCTTGACGGTCGGGTCGTCGAGCCGTTCGGCCAGCCAGTCAGTGGAAACGAGCGGTCCCATGAGCTAGCCGTGGCTCTCATCGGCAAGGAACAGGTTCACGCGCCGGTTCTGCTTGCCCTTTTTCTCGATCTTGCCGATCCGCAACGTGCCGATCTCCGATGTGTTGGCCACATGCGTGCCGCCGCACGGTTGCAGGTCGACGGGCGTGCCGCCGCTGCCGATGCGAATGAGGCGCACCTGGCCCTGTCCCGAAGGCGGTTTGACCGACATGGTCTTCACCAGCTCCGGCTTGGCTGCCATCTCCTCGTCGGAAATCCATTCCGAGGTGACGGGATGATTGCCGGTAACGAGGCCGTTGAGCTGCGTCTCGAGAGCCTCCACGTCGTCCGGCACTTCCGGCATGTCGAAGTCGAGCCGGCCCTTTTCCTCGCTGATCGACCCGCCCGTGACAGGGAAAGGCAGGACGACCGACAACAGATGCAGGGCCGTGTGCATGCGCATCAGCCTGTATCGCCGGTCCCAGTCGAGCGCCAGCCCGACCGTCTCGCCCACATCCGGCAGCGCCTGCTCGGGAGCGGGGACGTGCACGATGGTGCCCTTGTCGCCGTCGGGATGAACCGTCGTCGCGATGTTCAGAGTGCCGCCGTCCGCGCGCGACAGGCGGCCGGTATCGCCAGGCTGCCCGCCGGAGGTCGCGTAGAAGATCGTGCGGTCGAGAAGCACGCCACCGAGATCGTTGATCCCGGTGACCGTGGCTTCCGCCGATTTCATGTATGCATCGTCGCGAAACAGGAACGCCGTCACCCCGCTCATCGATTACGCCTCCACAGTCTCCATGACGGCGTCGATATTGACACTGGGTGCGCGCTCCAACCACCCCGGAACCGGAAGATTTTTCGAGCGCAGGAATTCCGGGTTGAACAGCTTGGACTGGTAGCGGTTGCCGTAGTCGCACAGGACGGTGACGATGGTCTTGCCGGGCCCCATCTCGCGCGCCATGCGGACCGCACCGGCGATGTTGATGCCGCTCGATCCCCCAAGGCACAGGCCTTCGTACTCGATGAGATCGAAGATGTAGGGCAGGGCCTCGCTGTCCGGAATCTGGTACGGCTGATCGACGGTCAGGTCCGTCAGGTTGGCCGTGATACGCCCCTGACCGATTCCCTCGGTGATCGAGCCGCCCGACGATTTCAGCTCGCCATTGGCGTAGTAGTTGTAAAGCGCTGCACCCTCCGGATCGGCGAGCCCGATCTGGATGTCCTTGTTGCGCTCCCTGAGGGCATCGGCAACGCCCGCGAGCGTGCCGCCCGAGCCGACCGCGCAGATGAAGCCGTCGACCGTGCCCTCGGTCTGCTCGTAGATCTCTGGCCCCGTCGTCTCCACATGCGCCTGCTTGTTGACGACATTGTCGAACTGGTTGGCCCAGATGGCACCTTCGGGCAGCTCGGCCGCCAGCTTCTCGGCCAGCCGGCCGGAAACCTTCACGTAGTTGTTCGGGTTGCGATAGGGCACCGCCGGCACTTCGATCAGCTCGGCGCCGTTCAGTTTCAGCGCGTCCTTCTTTTCCTGGCTCTGCGTCTTAGGAATGACGATGATCGACTTGAAACCCATGGCATTGGCGACCATCGAAAGCCCGATGCCGGTATTGCCCGCCGTACCCTCGACGATGGTGCCGCCCGGCTTGAGGAGCCCGCGATCCACCGCGTCCTTGATGATGTAATAGGCCGCACGGTCTTTCACCGACTGTCCCGGATTGAGGAACTCGGCCTTGCCGTAGATATCGCACCCCGTCATCTCCGAGACGCGCTTGAGCCGGACGAGCGGCGTGTTGCCGATGAGGGACAGAACGGAGTCGTGGCGGGTCATGATCTAATCCGGAAAACGGTTGTACTGGCGCCAAAACCTAGAGGCGCGGCGGGCACCCCACAAGATACAACACCCGACATCGCATGGCTTTTTCCTTGCCGTGCCGGGCCGGGGAATTCTATCGCGCCAGCCCGAGCGCTTCGGCAAGCTGGTTCCACGCCGGGGCGATCTCCGAATGGGCTGTCGCCCTGGAAACGGTTGTGCGGAAAAAGTTTTACGCGAACGCGGCGATCGTTCGGCGGCTGTGCTCAAGGCCCTTGCGTTTGCGCAATCACAGCTTAGCCATTCTCGTGAATGCGAAATTTGCCCCGTATGCCGGAGCGCACCAACCGCGTACAAGGCTTGTGCGCGCGGCATTGGACGCGTATTTCGGATTTCGATTTTCCGAACCGCCGAGCGCTCATGAGCACCCCAACCGCCCGTTTGTCCAATCTCAAGGCCCTCGAGGCCGAAAGCATCGAGATTTTCCGCGAAGTCGCCGCCTCGTTCGAGCGGCCGGTCATGATGTATTCCATCGGCAAGGATTCCAGTGTGCTTTTGCACCTGGCGCGCAAGGCGTTCTATCCCTCGCGCATTCCGTTTCCCCTTTTGCATGTCGATACGACCTGGAAGTTCTCCGAAATGATCGCCTTCCGCGACCGGATGGCGAAGGAATACGATCTCGACATGATCGTGCACACCAACCAGGACGGGGTGCGCGACGGCATCAATCCGTTCGATCACGGCTCGGCGCGCT
>CAZNHG010000249.1:0-4984 GCA_964572555.1 uncultured Devosiaceae bacterium
ACATCGTCGACACGCCGGGCCACGCCGATTTCGGCGGCGAGGTCGAGCGCATCCTGTCGATGGTCGACGGCGTGGTGGTGCTGGTGGACGCGGCCGAGGGGCCGATGCCGCAGACCAAGTTCGTCCTGTCCAAGGCGCTGGCGCTGGGCCTCAGGCCGATGGTGGCGATCAACAAGATCGACAAGCCGGACGAACGGCACAACGCGGTGCTCGACGAGATCTTCGATCTGTTCGTGGCGCTCGACGCGGTGGAAGAGCAGCTCGACTTTCCCGTTCTCTATGGCTCGGCCAAGCAGGGCTGGATGGCGGCGGACCCCGCCGGGCCGCGGGACGATGCGGGCCCGCTGCTCGACATGGTGCTCACGCACGTCAAGCAGCCCGACATCGAGGAGGGGCCGTTCCGCATGCTGGTGACGACCATCGAGCGCGACCCGTTCCTGGGGCGCATCCTGACGGGGCGCATCCTGTCGGGACGCGTGAAGGCGGGCGAGACCGTTCACGCCCTGTCGCGCACCGGCGCGGTCGTGGAAAAGGGGCGCATCTCGAAGGTGCTCGCTTTCCGCGGGTTGGAGCGTCAGCCGATCGAGGAGGGGCGCGCCGGCGACATCGTGACGATTTCCGGGCTGGACACGGCAACGGTGGCCGACACCATCTGTGTGCCGCAGGTAAGCGCCCCCATCCCCGCCCGGCCGATCGATCCGCCGACCCTGTCGATGACCTTCAGGATCAATGACGGCCCGTTCGCGGGGCGCGAGGGCGACAAGGTGCAAAGCCGGGTCATCCGCGAGCGGCTGGAGCGCGAGGCCGAGGGCAATGTCGCCATCGCGGTGAGCCAGGGAACGGACGCGGAGAGTTTCGAGGTTTCGGGGCGGGGCGAGCTGCAGCTCGCCGTGCTGATCGAGACCATGCGGCGCGAGGGCTTCGAGATGACCGTGGGGCGCCCGCGCGTTCTGATGCGCGAGGAGGACGGGCAGACGCTCGAGCCCGTCGAGCAGGTCACGATCGATGTCGACGACGAATATTCCGGCCCGGTCGTGCAGAAGCTGAGCGAGCGGCGGGGCGACCTCGTCGAGATGCGGCCCTCGGGCGCGGGGCGCCAGCGGCTGGTGCTCAACGTGCCGACGCGCAGCCTGATCGGCTACCAGCCCGAACTGTTGTCGGACACGCGCGGCACGGCGATCTTCAACCGCGTCTTTCATGCCTACGAGCCGTACAAGGGGGCGCTGCCGGGGCGGCGCACGGGCGTTCTCATCTCGACGGGCACGGGCCAGTCGGTGCCCTACGCCCTGTTCAATCTCGAGGATCGCGGGCCGATGCTCATTGATGCCGGGGTGGACGTCTACGAAGGCATGATCGTGGGCGAGCACACGCGCGGCACCGATCTCGAGGTGAACCCGCTCAAGGGCAAGCAGCTCACCAATGTGCGCGCGTCGGGCAAGGACGAGGCGGTGCGCCTCACCCCGCCCAAGCGGCTGAGCTTGGAGCAGGCGCTGGGCTATATCACGGACGACGAATATGTCGAGGTGACGCCCAAGACGGTGCGCCTGCGCAAGGTCCATCTCGATCCCAACGAGCGCAAGAAGGCGATGCGCGCGGCGCAGGCGGGGTAGCTCGCCTGCCTACCCCTGCGGGGTGGTGTAGCGCCGGGCGGCGCGGTCGAGGCCGAGGCGGCGCTCGCGTTCGATGATGAAGATGCCGGCGGCCACCACGATCAGCCCGCCGGCGATCATGTTGAGCGTGGGGACGTCGCCGAAGACCAGATAGCCCACGACGATGCTCAGGATCATCGAGGAATACTCGAACGGCGCGATGACCGAGACATCGGCGTAACGGTAGCTCTCGGTGAGAAAAATCTGCCCGATGCCGCCGACGATACCGGCGCCCACGAGCAGGACCCAGTGCCACCCTTGGGGCCATGTCCAGCCGAAGGGCATGGTGGCGAGCGCGGCGATGCTGGCGATGATGGAGAAGTAGAGTACCACGGTGGCGCTGTTCTCGGTGCGCACCAGATCGCGCGCGGTGAGCTGGGCGAAAGCGGCGAACAGCGTGCCCGCGAGCGCGGCGGCGACGCCGACGGTTTCCGCCGCGCCCAAGGGCTCGCCCGCGGTGATCAGGCTCAGGCGCGGCCAGACGATGACGAGGACGCCTGCGAGCCCCACCACCACTGCCGCCCAGCGATAGGTCCGGACGGTCTCGCCGAGCACCAGCGCGCTCAGGATCACCAGCCACAGCGGAATGGTGTAGTTGATCATCGTCGCCTCGGGCAGGGGGAGGCGGGTCAGCGCCAGGAACATCAGGCTCATCGCAGACACCCCCAGAAGCCCGCGCAGGACGTGCACGAAGGGCCGGGCCGTCCTCAGCGCGCCGCGCAGTTCGCCGCGCATTTTCAGGAACACCAGGATCGGGGCGATGGCGATGAAGGAGCGGAAGAAGACCAGTTCGCCCGGCGGAATGCCCTCGGCCGCCTTGATGAAGGTGGCCATGGCCAGAAAGCTCGAGACCGAGGCGACCTTGAGCCCGATGCCGAGCATGGGGTTGGGTTGGGCGGCGAAGCTCACGCGTGAAATTCCTGGCTGGGGATGGCTCCCCGGGGGCGGGGCGGAAAGTTAGCCCGCATAAGAGCACGCGCGCCGGCGCGGATCAAACCGGGGCGCGGTTCAGGCGATGGCGAGCCTGCCGGCGGCGAGGTCCGCCTCGAGCCGATCGAGAGTTGCGGCGAGCTTTTCGTCGATGACGTGGAGGTATTCGGTCCAGTTATCGATGTGGTGCAACTCGGCCGCGCCGTCGGAGATGCCGCGCAGGGCGATCAGGGGGATGGAGAAATGCTGGCAGGCGCGGGCGAGGGCGAAGGTCTCCATGTCGACCATGTCGGCATCGATCGCGTCATAGCCCGCGCCCGTGACGATGTTTGCCCCGCTCGACAGGCGGGCTGCCGGCAATCCGGCGATTCGCGGGGTGAGCGGCAGCTCGGCGGGCAGATCGAGGAACGGGGTCACACCCTTCTCGAAGCCGATGGGGGTGGCGTCCATGTCGCGATAGGAGACGCTGGCGGCCTGGTAGATCCCGGTCTGCTCGAGGGTGCGCGAGCCGGCCGAACCCAGTGAGACGGCGAGGTCGGGCAGGCCGTCGCGCACGGCGTGGCCGCCGAGGGCCGCGGCGAGCGCGACCCCGGCCTCGACGGGACCGACGCCGGTCATCAGCGGGGTGATGCGTGTCCTGAGGCGGGCGCCGTATTCCGGCTCGGCCGCCATGACGTAGAGAAGGCGCAGATCGCCCACCGGCTTGAGATCGGCGGCGGTGCCGGTCCGGGTCACGGGGCTCAACTCGGGTAGAGATGGATGTCGTCGCCGGCGCAGTCGAAATCCGGCGCGACCGAATCGGCCCAGTCGCGCGCGATCTCGTTGGGATCGGCGTCCGGGACCGCCAGCAGTGTCGCCGAGACATAGGCGACATGGCAGGTGTTGCCGGGCTCGAGTTTCGTCACGACGAGCGTTTCGCTGATCTTGCCGTTCTCCCCGGGTTCGTTGGCGCGCCAGCGCAGAATGGTGGCAAAGGGTTTCCAGGCGCCGCCTTCGTTGCTCAGGCGCCATTCGAGGCGCGGGCCGAGGGGCGTGGCGTCGTACGGGGCTTGTTCGGCGGCCGGTTCACCCGGTGCGCCGAAGCCGAAGGAGACACTGAAGCCGCGGCTGCCTTCGCGCACCCAGACGGGATAGCCCTTGTAGCCGGGGCAGGCGTAGCGCGCGCCGAAGTCGTCGGCGCCGAGCACGAGGCATTCGTCGAGATCGAGGTCGGTATAGGCGGATTGCGTCTGGGCCGCGGCGGGCGCCGCCAATCCCGTCAGCGCGGCCAGGGCGAGGGCAAATGTGCGGGCTGGTTTCATGGATCGTCCTGTTTGTCGGGGCGCGCACTTGAAATCGACATGCTCGGCGTGCATGAGAGTGCCCGAAACCCTCCCTTGCTACAATCGCGAAAAAACCGGACTCATGAATATCGACGCCATCCCCACGGGGAAGAATCCGCCCGACGATCTCAACGTGATCATCGAGGTGCCGATCGGTGGCGAGCCGATCAAGTACGAAATGGACAAGGACAGCGGGGCACTTTATGTCGACCGCTTCCTTTACACGCCCATGCGTTATCCGGGGAACTACGGCTTCCTGCCGCACACGCTGTGTGGCGACGGCGACCCCTTGGACGTGATCGTTTTGAACACGCGGCCCGTCGTGCCCGGCGCGGTGATCCGCTGCCGCCCCGTGGGCGTGCTGTACATGGAAGACGACGGGGGCATGGACGAAAAGCTCCTGGCGCTGCCGGTGCACAAGCTCACGCGCAACTACGACGCCATCCAGGACGTCACCGACCTGCCGGAAATCCAGATGGAGCGGGTGAAGCACTTCTTCACCCACTACAAGGATCTCGAGCCGGGCAAGTGGGCCAAGATCGACAGGATCGCCGGGGTCGACGATGCCAGGACGGTGATCGGCGAGGCGATCGCGCTGGCGAAGGCGGAGACGTAGGCGCACCCCTTCCGACCGAACACAAAAAAAAGGGCCGGTCCTGATGACCGGCCCTTTTCTCGCGGTGATCAAGCCATTTGGGCTAATGCGCCAACACCGCCAGGAGCAGCAACGCCATGATGTTGGTGATCTTGATCATGGGGTTCACCGCCGGGCCGGCCGTGTCCTTGTAGGGGTCGCCCACCGTGTCGCCGGTGACGGCGGCCTTGTGGGCCTCCGAGCCCTTTTCGTGCAATACGCCCGCCGAATCGGTGAAGCCGTCCTCGATGGCCTTCTTGGCGTTGTCCCAGGCGCCGCCGCCCGCCGTCATGGAGACGGCGACGAACAGGCCGGTGACGATCACGCCCATGAGCATGGCCCCGACGGCGGCGAAGGCGGCGGCCTTGCCCCCGATCAGCAGCACGACGCCGAAGACGACCAGTGGCGAGAGCACCGGCAGGAGCGATGGCACGATCATTTCGCGGATC
>CAZNHG010000250.1:0-1771 GCA_964572555.1 uncultured Devosiaceae bacterium
TCAATCTGGGCTTTTTCGTCGGCTTCACGCTGGTCGATCTGAGATACTATTATGCCATCATCGCCTTGGCGTTCTTTTGCGCGTTCCTGATCTATCCGGCCCGCATGGGCCGGCCCGGCAAGGGGCCGAGCTGGCTAGACTGGACGCTCGCGGTGTCCAGTGTGGTGGTATGCGCCTATTTCTTTGCCAACGCCTTCAACATCCTGTTGCGCGGCTGGGAAATGGCGCCGCCCCAACTCGCGATCTACTTTTCTTTCGCGCTGTGGTTGCTGGTTATCGAGGCGGGGCGGCGCGCGGCGGGATGGCCCCTGGCCATCATCGTGGCAGTGGTGTCCTGCTATCCTATCTACACCGAGCTTCTGCCTTCGGTCATATCCGGATTTGCCTCGCCGCCCTCGTTCACCGCCGCTTATCACGCCATGGGTTCGGAAAGCATCCTGGGCATTCCCATGCGCACCTTCGCCGGTCTGATCATCGGCTTTCTGATCTTCGGCGCAGCCCTGCAGCAGACGGGTGCCGGGGCGTTCTTTATGGACCTCTCGTTTGCGCTTCTGGGTAAGGTCAGGGGCGGGCCGGCCAAGGTTTCGATCTTTTCGAGTGGGCTCATGGGGTCGATGAGCGGCAGCGTCATCACTAACGTGCTGACCACCGGCTCGATGACCATACCGGCCATGAAGCGGATCGGCATTCGCGGCACTTTCGCAGCCGGCGTTGAAACCTGCGCCTCCACTGGAGGAACGCTGATGCCCCCGGTCATGGGTGCGACGGCGTTTGTGATGGCCAGCATCATGAACGTGCCCTATGCCGAGGTGGCGCTGGCGGCAATCATTCCCTCGGTGCTCTACTTCTTCGGGCTTTTCGTCCAGATCGACGCCATGGCCGGCAAGGAGAAATTGAAGGGGATGCCGGCCGCCGACCTGCCCAGGTTCTGGAAGACGATCAAGGAAGGCTGGTACTACATTTTCGCCTTCGCCATCCTGATCTACATGCTTTTGGTGCTCAGGCGCGAGGCGCTGGCGCCTTATTTCGCCACGCCCATGCTAATCGTTCTCAACCAGCTGTTCTCCAAGCGCTATCGCTGGGGCTGGGCGCATGTCGGCAAGTTCCTGGGGTCACTCGGGTTCCTTTTCGCCAATCTGGTGGCGATCCTGGCCTCGGTGGGGCTGATCATCGGCGCTCTGTCGATGACGGGCGTTGCGGCCACCCTGGTCAACGACCTGCTGCGGATTGCGGACGGCAGCGCCATCCTGCTGCTCTTGATGGGCGCGCTGACCGGGCTCGTGCTCGGCGTCGGGATGACGGCGACGGCCGCCTACATCTTCCTTGCGATCCTTCTGGCCCCGGCGCTGGTCAGCGTGGGTCTCGAGCCTATCGCCGTGCACATGTTCATCCTCTACTGGGGCATGCTGTCCTTCATCACGCCGCCTGTGGCGCTGGGGGCGTTCGCCGCCGCCTCTATCGCCAAGACGCCACCGATGCAGACGGGTTTTGAGGCCATGCGCCTGGGCAGCGTCATTTATTTCATCCCCTTCTTCTTCGTATTCGACCCGGCCCTGGTTCTGCAGGGTACGCCATCGGAGATCCTGAGTTCACTGGCGTTCGCCGGTGCGGGCATCGCGCTGTTTGCGTGGGCAATGCAGGGCTACCTGCCGTTCGTTGGCCCGCTGTTCGACGGGCAATGGTACGGGATCGGGTTGCGCATCCTGTTGCTCATCGCGGCCATACTCGTAGCGTTGCCCGCCGACGCCATACCCGGATGGTCCGATCTGGA
>CAZNHG010000250.1:1824-4984 GCA_964572555.1 uncultured Devosiaceae bacterium
TCGTCATCGCGGTGCCGATCATCGGTCTTGCCGCCTTCATGAACCGCTCAGCCGCGCGCCGGTCGGCTTCGACCTAAACGCGCACCCAACCACGGGAGACAGATGTGAAACTTGGGACCCTGAACAGGAACGGCCGGCCACAAGTCGTCGTCGAGATCGACGGACGTGCGGTGCTGCTTTCCGATCTTTTCGAGAGCACGGGGCTGGGCGAGGCCCCGGCCAGCGTGCTCGAGGTGATCGAGGGGGGCGACGCGGAGATGCAGCGCGTGCGCCGGGCCGTCGAGGCGGGCAAAGCCGAGCCTCTGGAGGCGGATGGGCTCGATTGGCTGCCGCCCCAGCCCCGCCCCTCCAAGATCCTCGGGGTGGCTTTCAACAATATGGGCATCCGCAAGTCGGCTCATGTGGATCCCGGGGTGCCCAATTTCTTTCTCAAGGCGCCTTCCTGTCTGACCGGGCACAACAAGCCCATCGTCATCGAGGAGTTTCACGGCGACACAATTCCGGAGCTCGAACTGGCCGTTGTGATCGGCCGGCGCTGTCGCAAGATCGATGTGGAGGCGGCGCGCGATGCGATCTTCGGTTACACCATCGTCAATGACGTCACCTCGCACGGCATGAAGTTCGGCATGGATTCCATTGCAACGACGCGCGCGCCCGAACTGATCCGACCTCATCACTTCGCCTGGCGCAATCGCCGGGACGAGGACGACCGCGACGTCTATTTCGTCTACCACGCCCGCTCCAAGGCCACCGACACCTTCGGACCCATGGGGCCGTGGGTGACCACGGCGGACGAGATCGCCGACCCCAATGCCCTGGAAGTCAAGGGCTGGTTCGACGGCGAGCCGTTCGCAGTCGATTCCACGGCCAGCTACCGGTTCAAGATCGAGGAGGTTATTGCCGAGGCGAGCCGCTTCTTCACGCTCGAGCCGGGCGACGTGATCTGCATGGGCACGTCGGCCAAGGGCGTGGGCAAGTACCCCAACGGCCACCGTTCGGTGAACCTTCACCAACTCAGAGGCGTGATCGATGTGGAGATCGAGGGATTGGGACATCTGTCCAACCCGGTGGTGCATGACTGGAAGAGCTGACAGGGTGCCGGACCGGACCGCACTCCGCGCATCGAATGCAAGGAGTGGATGGTGATGCGGAGCGTGGAAATCAAAGGGGCCGGCGGTCCCGAGGTCCTGACCTTCACAGACACGTCACGGCCGGAACCCGGTCCCGGCGAGGTCGTGATCAGGGTGGTGGCTGCCAGTGTCAATCGACCCGACATCCAGCAGCGGCGCGGGCTCTATCCACCGCCGCCGGGCGCCTCCCCGATCCCCGGGCTGGACGTCGCCGGCATTGTCGATCTGGTGGGGCCGGACGTGTCGAACCCGCATCCAGGAGATGCCGTCTGCGCGCTGACCAACGGGGGCGGCTATGCCGAGTATTGCGCGGTTCCGGCCGTGCAGTGCATGCCTGTGCCCGATGGCCTGTCCTTCGTCGCGGCTGCCTCGCTTCCCGAGGCATTTTTTACGGCCTGGAACAATGTCATGTGGCGTGGGGCTCTGGCCGAGCGTGAGACGCTGCTCGTTCAGGGCGGCACGAGCGGGGTCGGGCTGGCCGCCATCCAGATGGCCCGGCAGCTCAGGGACGCGACCGTCTATGCCACCGCCGGGACCGCGGAAAAACGCCAGGAGTGCCTGAACGCGGGCGCCCATGCCGCAATCGATTATCGCGGTGCCTGGGACGACGAGGTGCGTGAGCTTACCGGCGGCGAAGGTGTGGACGTGGTTCTGGATGCCCAGGCCGGGCCCTACACCCAACGCCAGCTCGACCTGCTTCGGCGCGACGGGCGGCTGGTGTTCATCGCAAGCCATCAGGGCGAGTTCGCCGAGGTCAGTATCCGCAACATCGTGCGGCGGCGGCTGACCTTGACCGGTTCGACGATCCGGCCCCAGCCCGCCGAATACAAGGGGCGGCTGGCCCGGGACCTTGTGAGCCATGTGTGGCCCCTGATTGCGGCGGGGCGCATCACCACCCGGATCCACGCCGTCCTGGCCCTGGACGAGGTGCGCGCCGCCCACGAAATTCTCGATGCCAACCAGCAGATCGGCAAGGTTGTGCTGGCCATCGACGCCGATCTGGCCGAAACCGTGCCCGGCCCGGCGGGCGGGGAGGCGGGCTGATGCTCAGCGTCGATCACGCGCGCGACCTCAAGGCCCGTGCCGGCGCAGAAATCGGCATGTCGGACTGGGTCACGATCACCCAGGGCATGATAGACGCGTTTGCGCACCTCACTGGGGACGATCATTGGATCCATGTCGATACCGCCCGCGCGGAGCGTGAAATGCCGAACGGCCGCACCATCGCGCACGGCCTACTGGTCCTCTCGTTCATCCCGAAGCTGCAGCGCGAGATCTATGAGGTGCGCCAGCGCGGCCGCGGGCTCAACTACGGGTTCGACCGGGTACGATTCGTCTCGCCCGTCCCCGTGGGCAGCCGCATCCGGCTCAGACAGACCCTGATCGACGCGGCGGCGCACAAGATGGGGACCCGCCTCGAGATCGAAGGCCAGATCGAGGTAGACGGCATCGAAAAACCTGCCGTGATTGCTCGAAACATTTTGTTGGTGGAAGACGCATGACTGCCGAATACGCCCTATCCCATGAGGAGTCCGAGGGGACGCTTGTCTCTCTCATCCTGCGTCACGGCAAGAAGCGGCCCGAAGCGGATGCCTTGCGGTGCGGTGAAACGGTGCTGTCCTGGCGCGAACTGCAGACACAGGTGCTCACGCTCGCCGGGCCCATCGCCGAGCACAAGGCCGAACGGGTCGCCCTCATCGGCGCATTGAGCCCTCAGATGGTGATCGCCTATCTGGCCACCGTGGCGGCGGGCAAGTGCGCGGTGCCACTTCAGACCAGCGTGCATCCGGATGCGCTTGCCGGCATGATCGCCGATTGCGAACCTGGTCTGGTGTTTGCCGATGCCGTGCATGCCGAACTCATTGCCCCGTCCATTTCATCCGGCACCGAAGTTGTCGGGCTGGATGCGGCGGATCTGGCGGGCTTCGCCAATGACTTCGCGCCGCTCGACGCGGCCCGCGAGGTCGCGCCTGACGCCCCTTTCAACATCATCTACAGTTCGGGAACCACCGGCCGGCCGAAGGGCATCG
>CAZNHG010000251.1:0-4982 GCA_964572555.1 uncultured Devosiaceae bacterium
CCTTCCCCCACGCGCAGCGCGATCGCCTGGTCGAGGAGCGACAAGGCGTCACGCACCGACCCGCCGGCAGCGCGGCAGAGCGCGGTCAGGGCGTCGGGCGTGATCTCGATCCCTTCGATCGCGGCAATCCGCCCGAGATGGGCGACCAGCAGGTCGCGGCCGACCCGGCGCAGGTCGAACCGCTGGCAGCGCGACAGGATGGTGACGGGAACCTTGCGGATTTCTGTCGTCGCGAAAATGAACTTCACATAGGGTGGCGGCTCCTCGAGGGTTTTCAGCAGCCCATTGAAGGCCGCCGTCGAGAGCATGTGCACCTCGTCGATGACATAAACCTTGTAGGGCGCCGAAACTGGCCCGTATTTCACCGAGTCGATGATCTCACGGATATTGTCGATGCCGGTGTTCGAGGCGGCGTCCATCTCCACCACGTCGACATGCCGCCCCTCGGCAATGGCGCGGCAGTGCTCGCCCTCCTTGTCGAGGTCGAGCGTGGGATGCGGGCCGGTGTCGTCGACGTAGTTGAAGGCACGCGCCAGGATGCGGGCGGTCGTTGTCTTGCCCACGCCGCGCACGCCGGTGAGAATATAGGCGTGATGGATGCGGTTGGACGCGAACGCGTTCCTGAGCGTTTGCACCATGGCGTCCTGACCCACGAGCGTGTCAAAGCTCGACGGACGGTACTTGCGCGCCAGCACAAGATAGGGCGCGGCGGGGGTCTCGGCACTCGCCATCAGCTTCCTGCTCGTGCGGGCTGCAGCACTTTATGTGTGCGGGTGACGCTCATTGCACCCCATACTAGGGGTGAGGCAGGAGGCTGGCAACGACCCGTGTCGAAACTCGTTGGGGCTGCTTCCTTCCGGACCTGACCCGGTTGGCGAGAAACACGTCCGCGCCAACCTCCCGACCGCCTATGTGGCGAAGAATGTCCCGGAATGCAAGGGCCGGGTACGGCACCGGCGACCGTGCCCGTACGGGCTGGAACATAATGCGTGGAATCATGTTTTCATTCCGGTCCGATTCCGGTGTCCTCGAAGAATATTATTTCCTTCGGCGCATCGGTAGTACTACGGCCGCGCCGGACTTGTTTAGAACCGGTTAGCAATTCCCTGTCGTGAATGGGCCGTTACTTGTTGTTTTGGCTTCATTTCATGACGGGGGTACAATGGTGGGACTTTTCAACAGGGCCGGCGGACGCGAGGCCACCGACAAACTTGCCGCGATCGACCGGTCGCAGGCGGTGATCGAGTTCGGGATCGACGGCACGATCATTACCGCCAACGACAATTTTCTCAAGACGATGGGCTACACGCACGACGAGATCGCGGGCCGGCATCACCGCATGTTCGTCGAGCCCGGCTTTGCCGAGAGCGCCGAGTACCGGGAGTTCTGGGAGGCGCTGGGGCGCGGCGAGTTCCGCGCCGCCGAATACAAGCGTATCGGCAAGGGCGGCCGCGAGGTGTGGATACAGGCCTCCTACAACCCGCTGATCGGGGCGGACGGCATCCCTTACAAGGTGGTCAAGTTCGCCACCGACGTGACCGGGCAGAAGCTCGCCGCGGCCGACTTCCAGGGCCAGATCGAGGCGATCGCGCAATCCCAGGCGGTGATCGAGTTCACCACCACCGGCGAAATCATCGATGCCAACGCCAATTTCCTCGAGGCGATGGGCTATACGCTCGACGAGATCAAGGGCCGGCACCACTCGATGTTCGTCGAGCCGGATTACGCGCGGTCCGAGGCCTACAAGGCCTTCTGGGCCAGGCTGGGCAGCGGCGAGTTCCAGTCGGGCGAATTCCGGCGCCTGGGCAAGGGCGGCCGCGAGGTGTGGATACAGGCCTCCTACAACCCGATCCGCGACCTGAACGGCAAGCCGGTCAAGGTGGTCAAGTACGCCACCGACGTGACCGGGCGCAAACAGACGGTCGACAAGCTCAGCGACCGCCTGATGCGGCTGGCCGACGGCCGGCTCGACGCCACGCTCGATGACGAGGTGCCGCCCGAATTCGCGCCGATACGCGATGCGCTCAACCAGGGCGTGCAGCGCTTTGCCACCGTCATCGACCGGCTGAGCGCCGCCGCCGAATCGCTCAAGACCGCGACGGGGGAAATTCTGTCGGGCGCCAACGATCTGAGCGAGCGCACGACCAAGCAGGCCGCCACCATCGAGGAGACGGCCGCGACCATGGAGCAGCTCGCCGAGACGGTTCAGGCCAATGCGAAAAAGGCCGAGGAAGCCGCCACCAGGACCGACAGCGCCGCCACGACCGCCGAAGAGAGCGGCGAAGTCATGAGCCGGGCGACCGAGGCCATGGAGCGCATTACCTCGTCGTCGGAGAAAATCTCCAACATCATCGGCATGATCGACGATATCGCCTTCCAGACGAACCTGTTGGCGCTCAACGCCAGCGTCGAGGCGGCGCGTGCCGGCGAGGCGGGGAACGGCTTCGCCGTGGTTGCGGTGGAAGTCCGGCGCCTCGCCCAGAGCGCGGCGGATGCCTCCTCCGAGGTCAAGACGCTGATCGAGCAGAGTTCGGGCGAAGTCGCGGACGGCTCGAAGCTCGTCTCGGAGGCGGCGGAGAAGCTCGCCACCATGCTCAAGGCGGTGCGTGAGAACACCGGGCTGATGAGCGGCATCGCCTCGGCCAGCCGCGAGCAGGCCTCGGCCATCGAGGAAGTCTCGGGAGCCGTCAAGCAGATGGATGAAATGACCCAGCACAATGCCGCGCTGGTCGAGGAAACCAATGCCGCCATCGAGCAGACCGAGGAGCAGGTGGCCCGGCTCGACGATATCGTCACCGAGGCGACGAACACCCGAAAGGGCGGCACACAAGCCCCGGCGGCGCGGCCCGGGCCCGAGCGGGCGCCGGCTGCCCCGGTGGCCGGCAACACCGCGCTCAAGCAGGAGTGGGCGGAGTTCTAGAGAGCTGGCGGCTCGCCTGCTGGGAGACGGCGGCGCGCGCCGCCCTTTCCATTCGCGGATCGGGCTGGTACATGACGGTGCTTTCACTTCAGGAGCGCCTCTTGCCGCAAACCATTGGACCGTTCGCCGGTGTCGTTTTCGACATGGACGGCGTGCTGCTCGACACCGAACCGATGTACAAGAAGGCCATGATCCAGGCCTGCGCCGATCTCGGCTACGAGATGGACGCCGAGTTGCATAATGCCCAGATCGGCGTGCCGGCCGATGCGACCGAGCACATGCTGCGCATGGCTTTCGGCGATGATTTCCCACTCGGTAAGTACAAGGACATGTCGAGCCGCATCATGCAGGGCCTGACGGCACAAGGCGTGCCGATCAAGCCGGGGGTGCGCGAGCTGCTCTTCGAGTTGAAGACGCGCGGCATCCCGGCGGCGGTGGCGACCTCGACGGCGCGCCCCATCGCGCCCGACCGGCTGGCGCATGCCGGGATCGCCGACATGTTCACCGCCGTGATCACCCGCAACGAGGTGGCCAACGGCAAGCCGCACCCCGAGCCCTTTTTGACCGCGGCGAAGGGGATCGGCATCGCGCCCGATCGGTGCATCGCGCTGGAGGACAGCCATAACGGCATCCGCGCCGCGCACGCCGCGGGCATGATGGCGATCATGGTGCCCGACCTTCTCGAGCCGACCCCGGAGATCATGGAGCTGTGCCACGCCGTGATGGATTCGCTGCACGATGTGCGCGCGGCCGCGTTCGGCGCCGGCCTTTCACAAGGTGCGAGGGCCTAGCCCGGCGTCACCGAGGCCGTTTCTTCCGCCATGGCCCGTGTACGCGCGGCAAAGAGCGGGCGCATGATGACGTAGGCGATGGCCGCGCCGAAGCAGTAGAGCATGTAGGCGAAGGCCTGCACGTTCAATTCGATCCCGATATCGATGAGCCCGCCGGCGATCCCCGGCCCGATGGCCGAGGCGAGCACCGTTGCCGCCGTCGCCAGCGCGCGGATCGTGCCCAGGTGTGCCGTTCCGTAGATCTCCGCCCACAAGGCGCCCATCACCGGCGCCATCATGCCGTTGGTCATGCCGAACAGCGCCAGGAACAATGCCCCCGACCAGATCGGCTCCAGCGTGCCGATGACCAGGCACCCGGCACCGAGCGGGACGAGGAAAACCGGCACGATCCGCCAGGCGCCGAACCGGTCGATGAGAATGCCCGAAACGATCGCGAACAGCACGATGCTGATCGACAGTGCCGGGAAGAAGGCGGTGAAGACCGTCAGGTCCCACCCCTTGATCTCGGCCAGGTTGCCCTGGTGGAAGATGAACAGCGTGCCGATGGCGGGCGGACCCATGAAGCCGGGAATGATCATGTAGAACATCGGGTCGCGCAGCACCGCGCCGCGTGTCCAGCGCTCGCCGGTGGCTTTCGTCGCCGGGCTGCCGTCGGGATTGGCCTCGCCCCGGGCGCGGGCACGCTTGCCGTCGGGCGGGTCGCGCAGCAGAAACGCGACGAGCGGCATCAGGGCGAGCGCCATGACCGCCGCGGCGACCAGCCACACCTGCCGCCAGCCGATGGCCGCGATGGCCAGCGTCACGAAGAACGGCATCAATGCCTCGCCGGTCGGGAAACCGAGCTGCGCGAAGGACAGGGCACGTCCGCGGAAGCGGTTGAACCAGCGTGACATGGTGGTCATCGCGATATGCCCCATCATGCCCTGGCCGCACAGCCTGAGCCCGAACAGCAGCACGCCCAGAACGATGACGTTCGCCACCTGGCTCATGCCCAGCCCCAGGGCGGTCAGACCGCCCATGCAGACGAGCGCCAGGATGCGTGGGGCGATCCTGTCGGCGAGGGCGCCGGTGAAGATCAGGCAGATGGAACTGGCCAGCGTGGCGAGAGTGTAAAGAAATCCGAACTCGCCATGGCTCAATTCGAACACACCGCGCAACGGTTCATTGAACTGCGCAATGAAGATCGTTTGCCCCGGCATCGATGACAGGGTCATGATGTAGCCGGCGGCGATCCACTGGATCTGGCGGGACGTGAGCTCGCGCAGGGGTGG
>CAZNHG010000252.1:0-4961 GCA_964572555.1 uncultured Devosiaceae bacterium
CCATCGTGCGCATGGTGCTCGCCAGCAACCGTGACTTGCGCGTTCGCGTGTTCGAGAATGCGGCCGAACTCAGCCTTTACATGCACATCGCCCCGGTCGACCTGCTGGTGTGCGACTACGAGGCCGGTAACACCGAATCGACAGCGCTCGTCCCGCAACTGCGCGCAAAGGATGGGTTGGTGCGCCCCGACTTCCAGGTCATCGCCCTCACCCGCTCCGTCACCCCCACGATGAAGGCCGCCTGCGTCGCCGCTGGCATCGACGAGGTCATGGTCAAGCCCATGTCCCCGCGTCATCTCGAACAACGCGTCGCCGCCCGCCTGGGCAACGGCCCGCGCCACATCGCCACCCCCGCCTATCACGGCCCCGAACGCCGCAACCGCCTCCCCGAACCGGCTCCTGCCCGCCCCGGCAACGTCATCTCCCTGTTCGGCACCCGCGAACCCATACACGACCCCGCCTGAGGCGCTTCACGGCCGCAGCCGATCAACTTTGACCAGATTGACGGAACGTCCTCGTTTTTAGTTGGCGCTTGCGCGCCCCCTACTGCCGCATCCCCTTGGAGATCGAGCTCGACGCCACGGCGAGGATGATGATCCCGCCCACCAGGATCTGGCGCACATAGCTGTCCACGCTCATCTGCGTCAGCCCGTTGTCGAGCACCCCCAGGATCAACACGCCCACGATGGTCGCCAGCACGCGCGGCTCGCCCTCCTCGCTCATCGTCGCGCCCAGGAACACCGCCGCGATGGCGTTGAGCATCAGCCCGCTCCCCTGCGTGGGATTCGCCGAGGCCACGCGGCTGGCATACATCAGCCCCGCCCCGGCGGCGCCCAGCCCGGTGAACGCGAAGGCGCTCAGCCGCAACAGCTTGACGCGAACCCCGCTCAGCCGCGCCGCTTCCTTGTTGCCGCCGATGGCATAGAGCCGCCGCCCGTACGTGGTCTGCTCCAGAAGCACCCAGACGAACGCGATCACCAGCAGCGCCACGATCGTCAGGTTCGGCAGAACCAGCGCCGTCCCGCCGAATTCCCCCAGCGGCAGCCCCGAGCGGGCGAACCCGGAAAACCCGTCGGGAATGTCGCGCCCGAAGATCGTCCGCCCGTCGCTGACGACGAACGCCGCGCCCGAGAAGATGGTCAGCGTCGCCAGCGTGCCGACAAAGGGCAGGATGCCGAACAGGCTCACGAACACCCCGTTCATGAGACCGCCCGCAATGCCGATCATAAGGGCCAGCACGATGGCCAGCCACACCGGTACGCCGAGGGTGAACATCACCGCCGCCGCGATTCCCGCAAGGCTCGCCATCGACCCCACGGACAAGTCGAAATCCCCCATCACCATCACCACGGTCATGCTGGCCGCCACAACGGCAAGCATGCTGATCTGCTGCGATATGTTGATGAGGTTGCGCCCCGTCATGAAGGTGTCGGGCAGGTTCACCCAGAAGAACACCACGATCGCGACGAAGCCGATCAGCGTGCCGTAGCGCTTGATAATCGAGAGCATGAACTAGTGATCCGTTTGATGGGTATCGGCCGCCGCCGGCACGGCGCGGCCATAGCAATGGTTGATCAGGGTCTCCTCGTCGAGCCCCTCCGCCTCGAGCACGGTGGATATCTCCCCCTCGCGCATGACGATGATGCGGTCGCACATCCCCAACAGTTCCGGAAGGTCCGACGAGGCCAGCAAAACGGCCATCCCCCGCCCGGTCATCTCGCGGATGATGGAGTAGATGTCGAACTTCGCCCCGATATCGACGCCCCGCGTCGGCTCGTCGAGCAGCAGCACCGCCGGGTCGCGCGCCAGCGCCTTGGCGAAGACGACCTTTTGCTGGTTGCCCCCGCTCAACTCCTTGCACAACTGCCGCGGCCCCGCGGCCTTGAGCTTGACCGCCGCGCCCTGCGCCCGCGTCGTCTCGCGCTCGCGCCGGGGCGCGAGAAAGGTCCGCCCGACGCTCAACCGGTCGAGATGCGGCAGGGTCACGTTGTCGGACACCGAGCGCGTCGGGATCAGCCCCTCGACCCGCCGCTCGCGCGGCACATAGCCGAACCCGGAGGCCCAGGCTGCCGCCGGCGAGGCGGGATGCCGCTCCCGGTCGGCCACGCGAATCTCGGTCGCCCGCGCCTTCTGCGCCCCGAACAACGCCTTGAGCATCTCCGTCTGCCCCGCGCCCGAAAGCCCGGCGATCCCCACGATCTCGCCCTTGCGCACGCCGAAACTGACGCCCTTCAGCCCCGCCGCCGTCAGATCGGAGAATTCCAGCGCAGTCTCCTCGCGCGGCAGCGCCAGCCGGCGCGGATAGGCTTCCTCGACCCGCCGCCCGATCATCAGGCTGACGAGATCGTCATGCGTGATGTCGGCCATCTGGCCGGTATCCACCGTCTCCCCGTCGCGCAGCACGGTCGCGCGGTCGCACAGCGCCATGACCTCGTCGAGCCGGTGCGAGACATAGAGCACCGAGCGCCCCGAATTACGGATTTCCCGCAAGACCCGGAACAGCCGCTCCGATTCCTCGCGCGTCAACGCCGCCGTCGGCTCGTCCATGACGTAAAGCCGCGCCGGGCTGCCGTCCTCGCCGATGAAGGCGCTCGAAATGCGCACGAGCATCTGGTCGGCAATGCTCAGCCGCCCCATCCGCCGGCGCGGATCGATATGGGTGATACCCAGTTCCCCCAGCGCCGCCCGCGCCCGCTCGGCCAGCTGCCGCCAGTCGACGAACAACCCGCCCCGCCGCGGATAGCTGCGCCCCAGGCTGATATTCTCCGCCACCGACAGGGTCGGCACGATATTGAGTTCCTGGTGGATGAACCGCAGCCCCAGCGCGAAAGCATCGTTCGGGTCGCCGATCTCCGCCGGCTTGTCATCGACCGCGATCTCGGCTTCGTCCGGGGTCACCACGCCGGCAAGGATCTTGATCAGCGTCGACTTGCCCGCCCCGTTCTCCCCCATCAGCGCATGAATCTCCCCCGGCGCGACGGCGAGATTCGCCGCGCGCAATGCCGGGATTCCGGCATAGGCCTTGGAGACGTTGTGCATCGACAAAAGCGGCATGGGCGGGCTTTCGTAGAGCGGGCGCCCGCCAGTCCGGCCGGGCGCCCGTTCAGTTCATCTTGCGGCGGAGGTTATTCCGCCGTCTCGACGTTCTCCGTGGTAATCAGCGTCGTGGGCACATAGATGACCTTGCGCGCCACCTCCTCGCCCGAGAGTACCGTCTCGACCGCCTCGGCGGTCCGCCGCCCGATCCCGGCGAAATCCTGCGCCATCGACGCCTCGAAATTGCCGCCCTCGGCAATCGCGGCACGCGCCTGCGGATTGGCGTCCATACCCACGATCACGATGCCTTCCCCGGCGCGGCCCGCGTCCTCGATTGCCTGCAGGGCGCCGAGCGCCGGCTGGTCCCATGCGGCCCAGACCGCGTCGATGGACCCTTCTTCCGGATTGGCGGTCAGCATCGCCTCCATCTGGGCCCGCGAGTCCGCGATGCCGCCATCGGAAACATCGGGGGTGATGCGGTCCACGATCTCGATGTCGGGATGATCGGCGAAAACCGCGTCCGCCACCACGCCGCGCGCCCGCACCGGCGGGAACGGATCGTAGGTGAACATGACCACGCGCCCTTCACCGCCGATCCGGTCGGCGACATAGGCCGCGGTCTCGGCCGCCATGGCGTAGCCGTTGCTGGTCACGTTGGTCTCGAGCAACTCGTGATTGCCCGCATCCATGCCGAACACAGGAATGCCGGCATCGGCCGCCGACTGCACACCGGCCTCGACCTGCGAGGGATCGACGTTGATCACGATGGCATCGACGTTCTGGGTGACCATGTCCTCCATGCGGCTGATCACCGCCGCGACGTCACCGGCCGTATCGATCACGTTGACGTCCCACTCGTTCTCTTCCGCGACGCCCTGGAAGGCATCGACATAGAACTGGGTGCCCGGCTGCGCCAGGTACGGCGTGATCACCGCCACGCGCGACTGCGCCACCGCGCCCCCGGCCATACCGGCAAAAACGAGTGCCGGCACGACGGCCGCAAGGCGCGTGAATAACCTGGAAATCTGCATGAGTTTATCCCCCTTTAATTGAAGGCGGCACGCATGGGAGTTGCCAGGGCCGAAGCGCCTGCCCATAGTGCCGCCGTTTGATTTTCGCCGCACTATAGGGGATGCCGGATTTCCCCGCCACAGGCAATTGCCCGTCGCGGACCCGGCGCGTTGAGGAGAACAGATGGCACCCGCCACCCTGATCGGTATCGATGTGGGCACCACCGCCGTCAAGGCCGTGCTGATGGACGAAAACGGCCGGTCCCGCGACCGCTTCGTGATGCCCTACCCCATCCATCGTCCTGAGGCGGGCCGCGCGGAGCAGGATCCCGCGGACTGGATGCGCGGCGTCACCGGCGCGCTCGAGGCCTTCGCCGCCAGCACCGACCTGTCGAACCTCAAGGGCGTCGGCATCACCTCCCAGGTCAACACCCACGTCTTCGTCGACGCGAACGGCGACCCGCTCCTGCCCGCCATCGTCTGGCAGGACGGCCGCTGCGCCGAAGACGCGGCAACGCTGGAATCCCGCACCTCGCCCGAGGAGAAGACGAAGTGGTTCGGCGGCCCCGTCCCCATCGACGCCAGCCATGCCCTCAGCCGCATGGCCCATGTCGCCCGCGTCCACCCCGAGGTGTTCGACAAGACCCGCCACGTCCTGCTGCCCAAGGACTACTGCATTCTCAAGCTCACCGGCGAGGTGGTCGCCGACCCGCTCTCCGCTGTCGGCCTCGTCGACAGCACCCACAGCTACGTGTCCCCCCTCCTCGACCTTCTGCCCGGCGCCGCGGACCGCCTGCCACCCTTGAGCGATTTCGACGCCCCCGCCGGCACCATCCGCGACGGCTTTCCCGGCGCGGGCGCCCCTGTCGTCGTCGGCACCATGGACGCCTGGGCCTCCATGTTCGGCGCGGGCGT
>CAZNHG010000253.1:0-4953 GCA_964572555.1 uncultured Devosiaceae bacterium
TGCGCACCAGCGACATGTAAACCGCCGCGTCGCCGTGCGGATGGTATTTACCGATCACGTCGCCGACCACGCGGGAGGACTTGCGGTAGGGGCGATTCCATTCATACCCCTGCTCGTGCATGGAATACAGAATGCGCCGGTGCACCGGCTTAAGCCCGTCACGCACGTCGGGCAGCGCACGGCTCACGATCACGCTCATGGCGTAATCGAGATAGGAGCGGCGCATTTCCTCGCTGATCGAAACAGGAGCGATATCGGAGGGCGACAGGGGGCCGCCGGCGTCGTCGGGCGTGTCAGTCACGGTGTTGATTCTTCTTTGATTCTGCTACCGCCGATTTATAGGCGATTCCGGGCGAAATAACCAATGCGGCACGCGGCAAAATCGGTGTCCTGCCCGCCCGTCCACAGCTCGTTTGGCAAATGCGCTAAAGTCTTTTGATACCAGGCAATTGGGGAGGAAATTTGAACCCGTTGCCGGGGATGGCGCGACGCCGTAACTTGCCGCGTGTCGAGCGCGCGGGCAAAGTTGCGGTGTCCGATGGCATGTCCCGCTCAATATACGGTCGGACGCACAAGGGGAGTTCATTTGTGTCGATAGGATTCGGGTTCGAACGTCTCGGGCTGCTCACGCTGAGATATCCCAGACTGGTCGCCGTCCTCGTCGTCGCAATCACCGCAGTGTTCATCTCCCAGTTGCCCGGCATCTCGGTGGACGGAAACATTCTGCGTATCTATCGCAACTCCGGCGAGATGTACGATCGCTACAAGGCGCTCGACGAAACGTTCGGCACCTTCGAAAACGACGCATACCTTTTGGCAAAGTCCGACGACCTGACCGACCCCGAGGTACTCGAACAGCTCCGTCTTCTGGCCTTCGAGCTCGAACTCAGCGGCTACGCGGCCGGCACCCTGTCCCCGTTCTCCCTGCGCAAGCCGACGGAGGACGGCAACACGGTTCCCGCCGTTCCGGAGAACATGGAGAGCCCGGAGGAAGTCGCCAACGCGCTGCAGGACCTGCGCGCCAACGATCCGATCATGCGCAACCTGATCACAAAGGACCTGACGGGGATCGTGATGATCATGTTTCCCGACCAGGAACACACCTCGCGGCCGGGCGGTGGCGGCATGCTGAAGTCGCTGCGTGCCCTTGCTGCGGACTATTCCAGCGACCGCATATCGGTCGAGCTGACCGGACCGCCCGTGTGGAAGGCGGAAATGCTCGACGCGACGGTCGATGACCAGATCACCTTCTCCGCCATCGGCTTCACCATCGGCGCCATCATGTCGCTGATCTGCCTGCGCAGCTTCTGGGGCGCTGTTCTGGCGACACTGACACCCCTCGTCTCCGTCCTGTGGGTCGCGGGCATGATCGTCATGCTGTTCGGGGCGTTCACGTTCCTCACCAACATCGTCGTCACCCTGGTGCTCGTCATCGCCTTCGCGGAAAGCATGTACTTTTGCTTCACATGGCTGCGCCTGTGGCGTGACGGCATGGACCCGAACGACGCGATCGCCGATGCTGTGCGCCGTGTCACGCCGGCAGCCGCGCTGACAACCATCACCACCATGGTCTCCTTCGCCAGCCTCAGCGTCACCCAGGGCCAGGGTATCGAGGAGTTCGGCATTTCCGGCCTGATCGCCGTGGCAACGACCTTCGTCACACTGGTGACGTTCCTGCCGCTCGTTCTGAAACTTGCCGTCCGGCTCGGTTTCAAACCGCCTCGGCGCATGAGCATCGCCGTTCAGGCCCCTATCCCCATCGCCCAGGCATTGGTGCGCAAGTATGCCCGCCCCATCGCCATCGTCGCGATCATCGTCATGGCCAGCCTGTTCTACCCGCATTTCGCCATGACCCCGCGCTTCGATTTCCAGGACTTTTTGCCCAGGACGTCGGACGCGCTGGAAACGGCGGAAAACATCGATCAGGGCGTCGGCGGTGTTGCTCCGGTCTACATCCAGGTCCCGCTGGAGGGCGGAGGCGAAAGCATGAGCGATGCCGATTTCGCAAGGATCGACAGGGTCCACCGCATCCTCGAGGACAATATCGGCACCGGCAAGGTCATCTCCGCCGCCAGCTTTGCGCATTATTCCGACGCCGGTTTCAGCCGCGGCGAGATATTCGACGCTGTCGGTCCCTTCCTCAAGCAGCGCTTCGTCACCGATGACGGGTCGAGCGCGCTTGTTACCGGCTTCCTGCCGACGGTCCTCAAGTCGTCCCGCCTGCGCGAAATCGTCAACCAGACCGATTCCGATCTCGATTCTGCCGGTCTGGATGATGCACAAGTCGCGGGGTTCAACGTCCTCACCGCCTTCGCCAGCACCGACATGATCGGCAGCCTGCGCAACGGCCTGACCATCGCGGTCCTGGTCAACATCGCCATCATCGGCTTCGCCTTTCGCTCATGGCGCATCGCGCTGGTCTCAGTCGTGCCGAATTTCCTGCCGATCCTGGGGACCGAACTGTACCTCTATCTCTCGGGAGCCGGCCTGCAGTTGACCACCGTGATCGCGCTGACCATCGCCTTCGGCATCGCCGTCGATGACACGATCCATTTCCTGTTCTCCTATGTTCGGGGACGTCAGCAGGGGCGCGACCACGCCCAGACCGTTCAGATGACCCTGTCGCGTATCGGTCCGGCGCTGGTCGCCACCACGATCATCCTGTGCGCGGGCACCTGCGTGGTCCTGTTCTCCTCGCTGCCTCAGGTGGCCCTGTTCGGCACCCTGACCGTGCTCACATTCGTGCTGGCCCTGATCGGCGATCTGCTGATACTGCCGTCCATGCTACTCGCCGGAGGGCGCTTCTTCGACAAACTGGGAGACAACCATACATGAACCGCACCCGCGTCATCGTCGCCACTATCCTGGGCGCAACCCTGCTCACAACGCCGGCCACTCTTGCGGCGCAGGCGGATGCCGAGTTGCTGCAGGCCTATGTCGGTGAGTGGAAGGGAAGCGGCAAGACAACCTCCGGCGAAACAACCGAAACCGTCCTGTGCCGGCTGGCCATTACCCCGGCTGAATCTGCCAAGGTCAACTACAATGGCCGCTGCGCCATCGCGGGGGGCAACCTGTCGATCAAGGGCACCATGGCCTACATCGCCGAACGCGAACGCTTCGAGGCCGTGATGACGACCAACACCGCATTTACCGGCGTCGCTATCGGCGAGCGCGCGGGCAATGCCATCGACTTCGCCCTGCGTGACCGCAACGAGGAAACGGGCAAGGAGTACGAGGTCGACGCCGGCATCGCACTCGATGACGGCAACATCTCCATCGATTTCGAAGTCACCGAAGTCGCCTCGGGCGAGACGATCGCGGCCACCATTCCCTTCAGCAAGTAGCGGGCCGCCGCCCCCGGCTCACTCGGCCGGCAGATCCACCGTCATCTCGGCCCCGCCGAAACCGTGAACGCTGTCGCGTGCCCGCACGATGACGCTGTCGAGGTGCCCGGGTACGGCCACGCCCGACAATGAGCGCGTGAACGGCTGCTCGTTCTCGTGAGGATGAAGAAGCTCGCGCGTGCCCAGGATCGTCTCGTCCTCCGGATCGAGAATGACGAAGGCGTTGGCGTAGTGGTCCCACCCTTCGTCCGCATGCGCGACAGTCACATCGAACCCGTAGGTGCCGTCGTCGCCCCGCGTGACCGCGACGTCACGCACCTTCGCCTCTCCCGCTGCAACTGGAGAGGCCGAAACGGCCGCCCAAATGGCGGCCATCAGGAGTTTAGAACGGAATATCGTCATCCGAGCCACCGGACTCGAATGCCGGGGCCTGGGCGGACGGACGGCTGCTCTCGCCGCCGCCACGCGGACCGGAGAACCCGCCTTCGTCACCGCCACCACGGCCGTCCAGCATCGTCAGGGTCGAGTTGAAGCCCTGCAGCACCACCTCGGTGCTGTACCGTTCCTGCCCGCTCTGGTCTTCCCACTTGCGGGTCTGCAGCTGGCCTTCGATGTAGACCTTGGAACCCTTACGCAGATACTGCTCGGCGACCCGCGCCAGCCCCTCGTTGAAGATGACCACGCGGTGCCATTCCGTACGTTCGCGCTGCTCACCGGAGTTGCGGTCCCGCCACCGTTCGGACGTGGCGACACGGATATTGACGATCGGCCGGCCGTCCTGCGTGCTGCGCACTTCGGGGTCCGCACCGAGATTGCCCACGATGATGACCTTGTTGACGCTACCCGACATGCTGCTTCCTTCCGCGCGACTTCATTGTTGAGCGCCCATCCCTAGCCGATGGGACAGTATTTGCAACGGCCGGACCATCCTTCCGCCCGCATTCCACAGAATGCCTTGCAAACGCCGACTGCCAATCGAACGAATGGCCTATTTGTTCTCTTTATGTTCCAACTGCACCATTCGAGTCAAGCCGAGCATTGTGGACATCTTGCGGCCGGGGCCGCCAATACTGACATTTCATGTCAGCATGACCTTGTCACTCTCGTGCGCGAGGTCTTGACGCGGCACAAAACGTTCTATTTATGTTCACGCTACACGTCGGGCTTGTTGCATCCTAACATTGGGCGAGGTCGCCGGTCCCCGCGCACCGGCCCGTCACCCCGATCACCCGTTCGCACCCGCAATACGGCCTGCTGCCAGGAGACGAGGTTCCACGCACGATGTCCCAGCCGCCCTCCCTCAACCGCGATCTCGTCATCACAGGCGCCAAGGAACACAACCTGAAATCGGTTGATCTCAGACTCCCGCGCGACAAGCTGATCGTGATGACGGGCCTGAGCGGCTCCGGCAAGTCCTCCCTCGCCTTCGACACCATCTATGCCGAGGGCCAGCGCCGCTATGTCGAGAGCCTGAGCGCCTACGCGCGCCAGTTCCTCGAGATGATGCAGAAGCCGGACGTCGAGCAGATCGATGGGCTGTCCCCGGCCATCTCCATCGAGCAGAAAACGACCTCGCGCAATCCGCGCTCCACCGTGGGCACGGTTACCG
>CAZNHG010000254.1:0-4941 GCA_964572555.1 uncultured Devosiaceae bacterium
TTCGGATCGAGAACGCCCACCACATTCGAGACGATGTGCATGACGTGGGAGTAGTACTCGAGGAAGAACTTTTCGGTGACCTTCACCGAACCGATCTCGGACACGCGGCCCACATCGTTGCGCCCCAGATCGAGCAGCATGAGGTGCTCGGCCCGCTCCTTGGGGTCGGCGAGCAGCTCCTCGGCCAGTTCCGCATCGCGTTGCGCCGTTGCCCCGCGCTTGCGTGTTCCGGCGATGGGGCGGATGGTGACCTCGCGGTTCTTGTCGACGCGTACCAGGATTTCCGGGCTCGAGCCGGCGACCGCGAACTTCCCGAAATCGAGGAAGTACATGTAGGGAGACGGGTTAGTGCGCCTCAGCGCCCGGTAGAGGGCGGTCGGGGGCAGGTCGAAATCGGCCTGGAAACGCTGGCTCAGAACGACCTGGAAGATATCGCCGGCGGCGATGTACTCCTTGGCGCGCCCGACCATGCCGAGATAATCCTCGCGGCTGGTGTTGCTCACCACGTCGATGCTCTCGGTATCCGGCTGGTCGGCCGTGTAGACGGGCGTTCGCGCCAGCCTGGCCGTCGCATCCTCGATGCGCGACTGCGCCGCCTCCCAGGCATGACGCGCCGAAACGCCTGCGCGCACATAGACGGGCGCCGTGATGTAGAGCTCGTCCTTGAGCGTGTCGAAGACCGCCAGCAGGGCTGGGCGCATCAGGAGGGCCTCGGGCAGCTCCATGTCGTCGGGGTTCTCGTCCGGCAGCACCTCCATGTGCCGGACCATGTCGTAGCCCAGATAACCGTAGATGCCGGCTGCCGTTGACGGCAGGCCTTCGGGCACTTCCGCCTGGCTTTCGTTGACCAGGGTCCTGAGCGCATCGAGCGGCGCGGCTTCCAGCCTCTCGAAGGCGTCCGGCTTCGTTTGCGGTGTACGGTTTATCTCCGCGGTATCGCCGGAGACGCGCAGAAGCACGTCGGGCTCGAGGCCGATCATCGAATAGCGGCCGCGCATCGTGCCGCCCTGGACGGACTCGAGCAGGAACGTGTTGGTGCGGCCTTCCGCGAGCTTGATGTAGCAGCCTACCGGGGTGTCGAGATCGGCCACCACGCGCCGCCAGAGAATTTGCGCCTGGCCGGCGTCATACTTGGCTGCAAACGCGGAAAAGCCGTCATCCGTCATTACTGCTGGGTTCCGTTAAGTCCCAGGATGTTGGAAAGGACACCCTGGTTGATGCTGACCCCGACATCCTGACGCAACGCCGTGATGAAGTCCGAGTAGACGCTGTCGCGCAGCGAGGTCTCGATGTACTGGCGTGCCGCATCGTTCGTGCCTTCACCGGGCGTAATGCTCGCCACCTGGAATACCACGTAGCCGCCATTCTGATTGGCGACCGAGCCGTGATAGCCTTCGGCACCGTTGAAGGTGGCGGCGGCGACCTGGCTGGAGATCGCGGGATCGCCTTCGCCGGTGCGGGTGAAGGGCTGGCTGGTCTCGGCGAACTTGTTGAGCCCGACCGCGGCATCGGCAAAGGCCGTTCCGGACTCAAGGTCGGCGATCACGTCATCGACCCGGGCCTGAAGCGCTTCATCCGTGCGCTGCTGCATGATCGCGTCGTGCACCTGACTGCGCACTTCGTCGAGCGTCTGGTCGCGTGCCGGGCTAACCTCCTCGAGATCGAACCAGACGTTGCGCGTGCTGCTCAGCGTCACGGTGGGGATCAGGTTGCCCTGCTCGGCGTTGAAGATGGCCGAGGCAACCTCGGAGCGGTTCTGTTCGGGGATGCTCTCGACCTGGGAAAGCGCCTCGCCGGAAGAGGTGACATCCAGCTCGTGGACAGTCAGCCCGAATTCCCCGGCGATGTCGCCGATGGGCTCGAAGGCGGCGCGGCGCTGCTCGATCTGGTCGAGGACTTCGGCATAGCGGTCTTCGGCGCGGTCGAGCTTGAGTTCCTGTGCCACCTCGTCGCGGACTTCCGACAGCGGCTGCAGGCCGCCTTCGTTGATTTCGGTCACCGTGATTGCGCGGGTACCCTGGGCCCCGGGGATGAGGGCAATGCCGCCTTCTTCAAGGCTGAAGGCAGCTTCGGCCAGATCCTCATTGTTGATCCGGGCCCTGGTCATCGTACCGAGGTCGGTTGCGTTGAGATCGAGTTCGGAGATGAGCGTGTCGAAGGATTCGCCGGAGTCCTGCGCCTGTTCGAAACGCTCCACGGCGGAATCGGAGGGCAGGGTGACCTGCCGGATCGCCCGGGACTCGGTGGATTGATACTGCCCCTTGTTGCGCTCATAGGCAGTCGCGATCTCTTCGTCGGTGACCTCAATGCTCTCGGCGATCACCTCGGGTGAGAGGACCATGAGATTGACCGTCCGCGTCGGCGCGGTGCGGTATTCGGACTGATGCTCCTCGAGATAGGCCTGCATCTCGGAATCGGTCGGCTCGGCCGGGGGGAGGACGCCGTCGGGGCTGAGCGTGAAGTATTCGATGGTGCGCCGGTCTGAGCGGTAGCGGCTGACGATGGTCAGGGCCGTCTCCGGCATCCGGATGCCGCCGAACAGCCCGCGGGACAATTGCTGGCGCCGCGCGGACTTCATCTGCGCCTCGAGGTATTCGTTCTCGGTATAGCCGGCCTGCTGCAGAACGCGGCGGAACGAGGCTTCGTCGAAATTGCCGAGGGTTCCGCGGAAACTCGGGTCGTTCCTCACGAGTTCGCCCAACTTTTCCTCGGTGGCGCCCAGGCCGAACTCGCGGCCGAGCTGGTTCATCACGGCCTCGGATGCGAGCCGGTTGATCGCCGTGGAAGGGATGCCCATCGCCAGAGCTTCCTGCGTGGTGGGCTGCGAGCCCATGCGCTGGGTCACGGCGTTGAGCTGTGCATTGTAGGCGCGCTGGAAATCGCGCGTGGAAATGCTCTCGCTGCCGACGTTGGCGACGGTTGTCGAGCCGAGGTTGGTGATCACCCCGGAGATACCGAACCCGGCCAGCCCGACGAGAAGGAACGCCCCCAGGATCTTGCCGGTCCAGGTGCTGGCGAAGGCGCGCAACTTGTCTAACATCGATACTTACTTCCCACTCGCGGATTTGCCGGGCGATCATCGCGCCCATTGTGTGTAAAGGTGGCGGATACTAGACACGGTCGCCATGGGCCTGCAAGGCGTCGTCGCAGACATCCATCGCGCCCGGGTAGGACAATCGCGAAAAGCGTGCAAGAGGCAAGGAGAACGCATGGTGACTCAACCGGTCAAAACCCTGATCGCCGGAAACTGGAAAATGAACGGCCTGGCAGCCTCGCTCGACCAGGTCGAGGCGGTTGCGAACGCCATCGCGGAAGAAGGGGCGGACAGGTGTAATGTCGCGCTGTGCCTGCCGGCACCGCTTATCGCCCCCGCGGCGGCGAAGACGGCATCGAGCGCGTTGACGCTTGGCGGTCAGGATTGCCATGCGGCCCAATCGGGCGCGCATACCGGCGATACAAGTGCCGAAATGCTCGCCGATGCCGGCGCTACCTACGTGATCGTGGGGCACTCGGAGCGCCGGGCCGACCACGGCGAGACGGATGGCGATATCAGCGCCAAGGTGGAAGGGGCCTTCCGGGCGGGCCTGACGCCGATCATCTGTGTGGGGGAAACCGAAACCGAGCGGCGGGCAGGACATGCGATCGAGGTCGTCGAGGGCCAGCTCGCCGCCTCGATTCCCGGCGATGCGACGGGGAGGGCGTTCGTCGTAGCCTATGAGCCGGTCTGGGCCATCGGGACGGGGCTGACGCCGACCAACGACGATATCGCGGAGATGCATACCACGATCCGCAGGCGGCTCGTCGAACGGTTCGGGGATCATGGTGCTGCCACACCGATCCTTTATGGCGGATCAATGAAGCCCGCCAATGCCGCGGAGATCATGGGTGTTGACGAGGTCAATGGCGGGCTTGTAGGTGGAGCCAGCCTGAAGGCGGAGGACTTCCTCGCGATCGTGCGCGCGGCCTAGCCCGAATTTGCCCGAAAATTGGAGCAAGCGGCTGGCATTTTGCGGAGCGAGCGTGTAGAACGCCGCCTTCCCGATATCAAGGACATTTTTAATGGCAAACGTCCTCATCGTTGTTTACCTGCTGATCGTGCTCGCACTGATCGCCGTGATCCTTTTGCAGCGCTCCGAAGGCGGCGCGCTCGGAATCGGCGGTGGTGGCGGCGGCGGCATGGCCAAGGCGCGCACGTCGGCCAACCTGCTCACGCGCACCACGGCCATCCTCGGTGTTCTGTTCTTCGCCACGGCGATCGGCCTGACCGTCGTCAACGAGGTCGACAGCGGCTCCGAGAGCATTCTCGAAAGCGCGGCCAGCGGTGGCCAGTCCGGCTCGGAGGGGTCGGGCAGCGTGCTCGATGCGCTCAACAGCATGCAGGGCGAGACGTCCGGCGGCAGCCAGGGCGACGACAGCCTGGCCGTTCCCGAGGACACCGGCTCGGCCGGGTCTTCGAGCAGCGAGACGCAGAGCTCGCAGGATTCCGGGACGAACGCCGATGCGCCCGATCTCGCCGTTCCCGAGTCCGGCTCGGAGCCGTCATCCGGGGGCTCTTCGAGCACCGGTAGCGGCAGCTAGGGCAACGGCTCATCAACGGACACGCGAAGGGGATGGCGACATCCCCTTCTTTTTGGTTTGAACCGCGGAAATAGTTCTTCGAATCGCAACCCGTTTGTGTAAGGTGGGGGCCCATGGCTCGGTACGTATTCATCACCGGAGGCGTGGTCTCCTCATTGGGAAAGGGTCTTGGTTCCGCCGCTCTGGGCGCGGTACTGCAGGCGCGTGGCTACAAGGTTCGGCTGCGCAAGCTCGACCCCTATCTCAACGTCGATCCGGGCACGATGTCGCCGACCCAGCACGGCGAAGTCTTCGTGACCGACGACGGCGCCGAGACAGACCTGGACCTGGGGCACTACGAGCGCTTCACCGGCCGATCGGCGA
>CAZNHG010000255.1:0-4938 GCA_964572555.1 uncultured Devosiaceae bacterium
CTTCTCGCCGCCGCGGCATCCGCCCATCCGCATATCTGGATCGATGCGCGCACAACGGTCGTGTTCGATGACGCGGGTGCCATCAGCGCTATCGAACATGAGTGGGTATTCGACGAGGCGTTCTCGGCCTGGGCGGTGCAGGGACTCGACGAGGATGGCGACGGCACCTATTCCCGCGCCGAGCTGCAGCCCGTGGCCCGGCAGCACATTACCGGGCTGCGCGAGTACGACTTCTACACCTTTGCCGGGGCGGGCGACGGCACCAATACAGGATTGTCGGACCGCGGGGACGCGACGTTCACCTATGACGGGAACCGCGCGAAATTCCGGTTCGCCCTCGTGCCCGACACGCCCGTGTCCCCGGGCGCGCGTTTCGAGATCGAGGTGACCGATCCCGAATACTACGTCGCTTTCACCTTTCTCGACGATGGCCTGACGCTGGAGAATGCGCCGGACACCTGCACGGGCCGGATCAATGCCCCCCAGCCGATCGATCCCGCGCTCGCAGAGCGCCTTTCGGCCATCGGCCCCGATGTGCGCGCGCTGCCGCCGGAATTGAGCGCGGCGACCGAGGATCTGGCCAATGTCGTCATCGTTTCGTGCGGGGACGGCGCTGCCGCGACGGCCGATCAAGCCGCGGCGACGGCCGAACAGGCCGCGGCCGAGATGGCGCGCGGCGGTTCCGCCGCGTCCGGCACGCCGGCGCCCTTCACCGCGCCGCCGATCGAGCGCGGCCTGCCGCTCGTGCGCACGGGGGTCCTCGGCTGGGTCTTCGAGCAGCAGCAGACATTCTACGGCGCTCTGACCCGGGCTCTCGCGGCATTGCGGCAGGATGCCAACGCCTTCTGGGTTCTGGGGACGCTGAGCTTTCTCTACGGCGTCTTCCACGCCGCCGGACCGGGACACGGCAAGGTGGTGATCTCCTCGTACATGCTTGCCACCGAGTCCGAGATCCGGCGCGGCATCGCGCTCAGCGGGGCGGCGGCGCTGGTGCAGTCGCTCACCGCCGTGGTGTTCGTCGGCGTGGTCGCCGCCCTGCTCGGCGTGACGAGCACGCGGCTGAGCGCCGCGTCGAATGTTCTGATCGTGGGGTCGTACTGCCTGGTTATCGCGCTGGGGCTGTGGCTGATCGCGCGCAAGCTGTTCGGGTGGGGTTATCACCACCACCACGATCACACACACAACCACACACATGCCCACACCCATGACAACACTCACCAACATGGTGGCCATCACGAGCACCATCATGACCACCATCACATGGTAACGCCGGCGGAAGTCCGGGGCGGCTGGCGCGAGATGCTGGGCGTGGTCCTGGCGGTCGGTTTGCGCCCGTGTTCCGGTGCACTGGTCGTTCTGGTCTTCGCGCTGAGCCAGGGCGTGTTCCCGGCCGGGGTCGCGGCGGTGTTCCTGATGGGGCTGGGCACGGCGATCACGGTCAGCCTGCTGGCGCTGCTCGCCGTGGGGACGAAGGGCGCCGCGCGGCTGTTCAAGGGCGGTCCCTACGGCGCCGTGGCGGCGGATGTCCTGTGGTGGCTCGAGTTGTTCGGGGCATTGATGGTGACCGGGTTCGGCGTGGTTCTGTTGCTCGCCAACATCTGAGAAGCGAGGCGATCGAAAGCATTTTAATCAAATCGCGCGAACCCGCTTCAACGCACATTCAGCGGGCTTTTCTAGGCATGGCGGGAGAGAACAGGTTGGAGGCTCGTCATGTTCCCGAATTCGTCTGCCGCCAGAAGGCGGCTTGCCCGGCTTGCAGGAAGCTTCGCCGTCGCCGCCGGGCTGAGCGCCGCTCTGACACCCGCCGCGTCGGCGGGCGGTTCGCAGTGCGCGCCGCGCTTCATCGCGGACAACATCCAGGATGCGGTCCTGGCGCTCAAGGCCACGCAGTACTGCCGCGATGTCGGGCTGCCCTATACGGCCGCCGAGGCCGCGCAACGGGTGGAATCGCTGCGCTGCGGTTCGGATTCGTCGCAGTTGATCGACGACCTGCTGTCTAACTTCGAGCAGGAATACAAGGCCATCCTCGAGCGCGACCACCGGCGGGTGGTGTGCATGCGCGCAGCGCAGCTTTCCCTCGACTAGTCCGCGACGGCCTGCCTAGCCGATCAGGGTGAGCAGGCCGGCCGCCACGACCAGAACCGCGAGGCCGCCGCAGCTTGCCGCGGCAGTGCGTGCCGCGCGTGCCGCCAAGGGCCGGCGGTGCGCCGGCATTCTGCGTGCAGGAAAACGGGTGTCAGCGAGGTTCCAGACGCGCATGATGGTGCCTCCCGGTCCGCGGGCCGGGGATGCCGATCTTCACCGCCCGGGACGAAAAGACTAGAAACCGAGGGTTACTCGGCGGTTCAGCGGGCGGGCACAATTCGCCTTAAAGCGTCGACGCGGTTAACGCTTTCTTTAGCCGAGAAACATGTCCGGATTGGCCGCCTCGATCTTGGGCAGCGACGTCAGAATCTCGGAAAGGTGCTGCTGCATCTCGGTCGCCGCCTCCTCCGCATCGTGGGCGGTGATCGCGGCGGCGATCCGTTCGTGCTGTGCGATCAGCGTGTCGATAGGAGTGGCGAGCGGGATGGAAAGATAGCGCACCCGATCCATCTGGGCCTTGAGGCTCTCGATGACCCGCCAGGCGTGCTCGCAGTCCACGCTGCGCGCGATGGTCTGGTGGAAAGCCTCGTCGAGTCTAAGGAAATAGGCATGGTCACCCGCCTCGCTGGCTTCGCGCTGACGCGCGAGCAGGGTGTTGAGCCGGCCGAGTTCATCGGGCCGTGCCGCGTCGGCGGCCTTGCGCACGACGGCGACCTCGATGGCTTCGCGGATGAAGCGGGCATTCTCCACGTCGCGCCGGGAAATCAGCACGACGAAGGTGCCGCGCTGGGGGCGGATTTCCACAAGCCCCACCTCCGCGAGCTTGATGAATGCCTCCCGAACGGGCTGGCGCGAAACGCCGAGCTGCTTGGCGACCTCGGCCTCGGAAAGCAGGTTTCCGGGCCGAAGCTGCAACTGCACGATGGCAAGCTTGAGCGCCTCGAACACCCTGTAACTCATGGTTGCGGGTTTCAGGCGCAGGCCGTCTTCATCGAGTGCGTCAAGTTGAATTTCGAGGTTCATGTTGACAACAGATATACTACCATACTAGTCCTTGCGCAATCGGCGGCACCCTTTTTTTGGACAAGCAGTGGTTGCCGTCTCGCATTGGGAGGATATCGATGAAACTAAAGTCCTTGAGCACACTGCTGGCTGCCGGGTTCGTTGCCGCGTCTTGGAGCACAGCAGGCTTTGCAGCCGACTACACCCTGAGCGTCAATACCGCATTGGCGACGTCCGATCCACTCTACAAGGGCCTCGAAGCGTTCCAGGAGAACGTGGCCGAGCGCACCGATGGCGCGGTCGAGGTCAAGCTCTTCCCCGGTTCGCAATTGGGCTCCGACGAAGACGTCCTCGAGCAGGCCCGGGCCGGTGCGCCGGTGGCGGTGATCGTCGACGGCGGGCGCCTGGCGGTCTTTCAGGAAGAGTTCGGCGTTCTCGGCGCCCCGTTCCTGGCTTCCGGCTATGACGGAATCCGCAAGGTCGTCACCTCGGACATGTTCGAGGAGTGGGTGCAAAAGCTCCGCGACGCCTCTGGCCACCAGGTGCTGAGCTTCAATTGGTGGCAGGGCGAGCGGCACCTTCTCACCAACAAGCCGATCAACGGGCCGGAAGATCTCGATGGGGTGCGTATGCGCACGCCCGGCGCGCCCGTGTGGACCGAGACCATCGCCGCGATGGGCGCCACGCCCACGCCGCTGCCCTGGGCGGAGGTCTATTCGGCCATCCAGCAGAAAGTGATCGACGCCGCCGAGGCGCAGCTTCCGGCCGTCGTCGGCGCCAAGCTGGACGAGGTGGTCTCGCACATCACCAAGACCGGGCACATCAACCTGATCACCGGCATGGTGACCAGTGCCCAGTGGTTCGACTCGCTGCCCGAGGAGTACCAGACGATCCTGCGCGAGGAAGCGCTCAAGGCGGGCGACATCGCTTCCTATGGCACGCGTGACGCGCTCGCCCAGATCGAGGAAGATCTCGTGGCGAGCGGCGTGACGATTACCGAGCCGGATGTCACGTCTTATGTCGAGCGCACCAAGTCCGTCTACGACAAGCTCGGCTACGGCGATCTTCGCGACGACCTTCAGGCCATTGTCGGCGAGTAGGCACGCAGCGTAAACAACGATGACATGGGCGGGTCATTCCGCCCATGTCCCCTTCAGCTTCCCTGCGGATACCTTCATGGCCCGTTTCGTCGCAAAACTCGAGTTCCTGGCGGGAGCCTCGTTGCTCCTGGTTATCGTCGCGCTCGTCTTCGCTGCGGCGGTCATGCGGTTCTTCGGCCATCCATTGATCTGGTCGGTCGACATGGCACAGCTCCTGTTCATCTGGCTGTGCTTTGTCGGCGCGACGCGCGCCATGCGCCAGCGCGGCCACATCGGCGTCGACCTTCTCGTCCGCCTCATGGGACACCGGTACCGCTTGTGGCTGGAAACGGCCCAGGCGGTGGTGTTCCTGGGTTTCATGGGCGTGCTGATGGTCGAGGGGTACAAGCTGACCCTGATGAACAAGGAGCGCCTGTTCGGCGACAGCGGCATTTCCTACGCCTTTGTCACCATCGCGGTGCCGGCGGGCTGCATCATGCTCTCGCTCGCCATAATGGCGAACGCGGTCGACGCCTGGCGAGATAGGGCGAACGAGAAGTCCCTGATCTTTACCAAGACCGAGGAACCGACCGAACCGGTCGTGGAGCAACTGTAATGGCCGCCGTCGGAATCATTTTTTTCGTCCTTCTGGTCACCGGCGCCCCCGTCGCTTTCGCGATCGGGGTGTCGGGATTCATGTTCTTCATGAATTCCGACGTGATGCCGCTTTCCATCGGCGTGCAGAAGATCGCCTCGGTGTCGCAGAGTTTCC
>CAZNHG010000256.1:0-4909 GCA_964572555.1 uncultured Devosiaceae bacterium
CAGGCAGCACGCGATCGAGAGCGTGCTGCGCACGGTGCTGGTCACGCCAGAGTAGAGTTGGGGGGAGGACTGCGAGAGTTGCTGTTGCCAACAGACCGTAGCCCAGAAGCGCAGATGCAGCGCACCACCGATAGCCATCCACTCAGTCGCGTCGTGCTTGACGACGTCGCGCGGTATGCCGCCGCACATGTGGTCACATCCGCTCCTTAACGCCTCGGCGGATCAGCCACCAGTTCATAGGGTAAGAGGTTATGAAACCGCACAGCATCGCGATCTGCATCATGAACCAAAACTCGGGACGCGTTGGTTCGAGTTTCACGCCGAGGATGGTGCCGAACAGCCAGAAATGTGCGACTGCCATGAAGCCGTACATGCCCACCTGCCAAGCCGTAAGGGACAGGGCGTCGGCTTTTGTCGCGGCGATCATGCCGTTCCCAAAGCCGAGACCGCGCATCGGGGCGATGGAGAAGTATTGGAAGATGATGCCGAAGCCGAAGGCGAGCACGAAGTCGACTATCCACATCGCGAATATCTTCTCGCCCAACAGCAACTGCCAGCCCGCCCAGACCGCGATCACCGGAAAAAGCGTTCCCAGCGTCTCGCCAACGATGTCGCCGAGCGTGCATCCGCTCCCGCAATGCAGCGTGCCCTTGGCGACGGATATCGCGAAGGGCTGCTCGCTGTCATATCCGTGATGTTGGCCGGCTTGCCCGGGGGCGCGCCCGTAGCGAAAGTAGAACCATGAAAGCAGGCCGCAGCCGAAAAGCGCGGTTAGCGGCCAGACGACATTCATGATCCACATATTCTGCGGCCGCCGGTACACGTCACGTGCAACGACGGCCGCAGAGATTAGGCCGAAAGCAAGAAACAGATAGCTGACGATGTGCAGCCATGTTGGGATCATGCGGTAGCCCCCAAATTGTTGTGCGCCATTCAAGACCAATGCATGAGATGGCACAAGATTCGGCGGTGGTGCACTTCCCTCACGTACTGCGTTGCATGTGTTGGGGTACGATCAACCGGACCGGTGAAGTGGTGACCGCCACCGGTGAGTCTTGCCCGCGGCGCGCTGTTCGGCATCCGCGTACTGCTCGCCGTAGTACGCACTGGCCGTGTACCCGTCATAAAGGTGCTGCTTTTTCATCTCGACCTTGTTCAGCACCACACCCAGGCACTTGTTGTGCAGTGCCTTGTTTGCCGCCAGGGCCGTCTTCACGACCTTGCGCGGGGTGCGGCCCCACTCGATTGCCAGCAGGAATGCATCGAAATGATGGGCGGCAGCCCTGACGTCGGCGAGCGGGCCCAGCGGCGGCAGGTCGACGACGATGTAGTCGAAATAGCCGCCTGCCTCAGTGAGCAGGCTGGACATGCGCTCGGAGGAGAGAAGCCGGCCCGAATGCGCCACCTGGCTGTGAATGACGGCGGGCAGCAGCACCAGCTTGGTCTCCTGCTCGAGCAGGTAGAGGTCCTTGAGGGGCTGCGCTTCCTCGACGGCTTCGAGCAATCCCGCCTGCGCATGCGGTGCGACAGCGCGTGTCAGGCCGGGGTTGCGCAGGTCACCATCGATCAGCAGCGTTCGCGCGCCCTGCACGGCCAATGTCGAGGCGAAGTTCTTGGCGACCGTGGTCTTGCCTTCGCCGGGAAGGGCCGAAACGACGCCGATGATCTTGGGCTTGCGGTCGACGAGCATCAGGTCGGCCGCGACGCGGGCGGACCTCAGGGTTTCGGAAAACAGGGACATCGGCTCGTTCACCACATGGCGCAGTCCCGGGTCGCCGTCGGCTGTGGCGCGGGCTGCGGTGTTCTGCTGCTCCGCAGCCGTGGCATTGCCGGTGCCGGCCTCGGGGAGGCGGGGCAGGAAGCCGATGAACTCCTGCCCGAGAACCTCGCCGACCTGCGCACCCGAGCGGAACCCATGCTCGCGGAACTCGCGCAGCGTGCCGACGCCAGCGCCGAAAATGCCACCGAGCGTCGTGAACAGCATCAGGGTCAGCGCCTTTTCGGGACCGCTCGGGTTGGTGGGCGGCGCGGCCTCGGCCACGACCCGCGCCTCGGTCATCGGGAAGGACTGCTGCTGGATCACTTCTTGGTAGCGCTGCAGAAAGCTCTCATAGAGCGTCCGCGTGGTCTCGGACTCGCGCGCGAGTTCCCGCAGCGTGACCATGGCCTTGTTGTCCTGTTCGGCATTGCCCATGACCTCGTCCATGCTCTGCTGCAGGCTTGCGACGCGCTTTTCGGCGATGTCGAGATCGCTTTTATAGCTTTGTGCGATGCGCTCCAGCTCGCTGAATATCTGCTCCTCGTACTTTGCCATCTCTTCGCGCAGCCTGACCGTGCTCGCGTGGTCGGGACCAAGCCGTGCGGAAAGGTCGGCCTCCCGCTTCGATGCCTCGAGATACCTGGTGCGCAGCTCGTTGATGACCGGGCTTTCCAGCGACTCCGACACCGCGGCGTTCATGTCCCTGGTCTCCAGAATGGACCGGATGCTCTCGTAGCGGGCCTGGGCGCTGGCCCTTTCGGCGCTTGCTTCGGAGAGCTGCGTGTTGAGCTGGGTCAGGCGTTGATCGCCGACCAACTGGCCGTCGGCCGTGATGAGGTTATGCTCCGCCCGGAATTCCTGCACCGCCTGGTCGGCCGCGATGGACTTCTCCCTGAGTTCGGCGATGCGTGTCTCCATCCACTCGCCGGCGCGCCGCGCGGCATTCGAGCGGGCCGCGAGCTGGTCGTCGATGAAGGCGTTGGCCAGGGCATTGACGATCTGCGAGGCGAGCTGTGACGTGGCCGCGGTGTAGTTGAGCTGCAGGATGTAGGTCTGCCCGACGCGTCCCACGCTGAGCTGGTCCTGCAGCTTTCCGATGGCATCCCGGCGTGCCTGATATTCGGCATCCGGCCCGCCGGATTGGCCCGGGCTGCCACGGATCAGGCCGACAGCGCTGCCGATCATCCCGCGTGCGAGGCCGATTGGCCCCGAGGGGCCGGCCTGAGCGAATTGCGGCTCGTTGGTCAGGTCGAGCTCGTCGACTACTGCGCCCAGAACATCCTCGGAGCTGACCAACTCCACCTGGCTCTCGATCAGGCCGGCGTCAAGGCCGAGTTCGGTCGTCCGGGAGTCGGATTCGCCGACCTCCGCATTCGCCGGGTCTATGAGAACGCGGGCCGAGGCCGTGTAGACCGGATCGGCCACGGCAAGGTAGGCGATGGCGCATATGGTGCCGACCACTGCGCAGGCGAGCACGAGCTTGAACTGCCGTCGGGCGGCCGACAGCAGGGTTTCGAGATCGAGCGCGGCGAGGCCGTTTTCGTCGCGCTCGAGAGGAGCGGCTTGGTCCGCGTGCTCTATCGAACGTGTGAGGAAATATTTCATTCAAGTATTCCTGATTGACCCCATGCGGTCACCTCACCATGAGGTGTCGGTGACCGCCGTGTTCGTCCGCGTGTACGAGCCGGTCACGCTGTCGAGCAGCGACAGGAACTTCTTGAGCTCGACCGTGTCGGCGTTGGAGATGTAGACGATGTCCTTGTCGTGCATCGGGAAATGCTGCGCGACGAGCATGGCATCGGGCTGGCGGAAATCCGCCCGGTAGATCGTGGGAATGATCTTCTGGTCCGCCGGGAAGTTACTGAGGTCGATCCCGAGCTCCTCAAGTGGTTGCCGGTCTTCGAGCCGGAAGACGTAGATGTGGCTGGGCTCGGCCCGGTTGTCGAGCGTGCCGCCGGCCTTGCCCACGGCTTCGGCGAGCGAAAGGTGCTCGGCGCCGAATTCGAAGCTGTTGTTCTCGCCCGATGCGCCGAAGGCGAGGAAGGTGCGCGGCTGACGGTAGACATAGACGGTGTCGCCGGGATTGACGTAGATGTTCTCGCTTGGGTTGTTGACCAGCGTGTCGAAGAAGACAGTTCCCTTCCGCCCGTCGCGCTGCAGGGTCACATAGGTCTCGTAGCCGGGGTGCTTGGGGCCGCCCGCCTTGGCGATCATCTCGAGAATGCGGTCCCCCGACGCGTCGATGCTGAAGGTGTTCGGAGCGTTGACCTCACCGATGACCGAGGCGTTGGTGGCTTGCCGGTCGACCAGTTCGACGACGGCCTGCGGCTCGATGGCCCTGTCCTTGAGCGCGTTCTCGATGGCGGTCTGGATCTGGGCGGTGGTCTGCCCCGCCGCCTGGATCTTGCCGGCATAGGGCACCGTGACGGTGCCATCCTGATCGACCGTTTCCTCGGGCAAGGTCACGTAGTTGCCGGGACGGCTCCCCGCTTCCGCCGGAATGAACAGCCCGCCCTGATCGGCCTCGAAGACGGTGACCTGCAGATTGTCGCCCGCGCCGACCCGAACCGGGGGCACTCCGCCACCGCTGCCGAAGGTGCGTGCGATGGAGCCCGGTCCCTGGTCGGAAAGTGAATTGGTGGTCTTCGGTGTTATGTCGACGAGAGCATAGCTCAGTCTGACATTGGCTTCCCCTTCGGGAAGCGTGGCCGACGCATTCGAGGTTATCGCCTGCGGGTCGGGACCGGAGCCGGGCAGGGTGGCGCAGCCGCTCAACGCCAGAGCGGCGAACAGGGCGGACGTCACACGCCTGAAGAGCTGGCCGTGCCGCCAAGCCGGTTTGCGCCGGCACCGTTCGCGTGCATCGGGAAGGGGAGGAGCGGCGCAGCCTGTCTGCGCCGTCCTGATCGGCGGGTCGATGAACATCATGGGTTGGAGCGTGTGCAAGTTGATATCTCCGTTGCTTGACGGCGGTTTCGGTGAATTGTCAGAAAAAACGACACAATGATGCGCAATGAAAAGTAATAATCGCGACGTAGATGCATCATTATTTGGACATATTTGAATGCTTGCTTTGTTATGTTATATTCGACTGCCCAGGAGCTGAAAGAGGCATGAAGCTAGTCTTGTTTTCGACATCGAACGTCACGT
>CAZNHG010000257.1:0-4877 GCA_964572555.1 uncultured Devosiaceae bacterium
GGCGACCAGCAGCAGAAGGTCGGCAACCTCTCGGGCGGCCAGCGCAACCGCGTGCATCTCGCCAAGATGCTCAAGGCAGGCGGCAACGTGCTGTTGCTGGACGAGCCTACCAACGACCTCGACACCGAGACCCTGGCTGCGCTCGAAGAGGCACTTGAAGAATTCGCCGGATGTGCCGTGATCATCAGCCACGATCGCATGTTCCTCGACCGCCTCGCCACCCACATCCTCGCCTTCGAGGGCGACAGCCACGTCGAGTGGTTCGAAGGCAACTTCGAGGACTACGAGAAGGACAAGATCAAACGGCTGGGCCCGGAATCGGTGAACCCCAAGCGCGTGAGCTACAAGCCGCTGACACGGTGAGGTGAGGCGGCGGCCGGGCTGCGGGCCATGACCGGGGCCGCGTATGCGGCCAGGGTGGCGACGGCGCTGCTGGCAGCGACGCTGATCGCCATCGTACTCGTCGGGGTTGGCTTGATCGGCATCGAGGCCGGCTGCGGCAGGGTACGGTCGTGCTATGGCCTCGAGTCACTCCTGTTTGCTCTCGGCCCGCCGCTCGTCGTTGTCGTGGCCTATGGTGGGGTGTTCCTCGCTACCATTGCACGCCTGAGGTACGCGAATGTCAGCCGCTGGTGGCTGGTGCCAGTGGCCTTCTGGATGCTTGCGACAACGGGCCTGCCCTACAACGCCTTCTTCGTGTCGGACTCGCCAGGGGCCTGGGACGTCTTCACCTGGATGAACCTGCTGAGCCCGCATGAGCTCATGCTCATCATCTTCGTGGCATTCCTGATCTTCGTGCCCGCGCCCCGCTCGCAAGGCGACCCGCGGCAGGAGCGGGGCAACTGGATCGGCGCCGCCATCGCGGCAACTGCCTCCGTGGCCTTCGCGCCGCAGACGGGTGCGGTGCTCTATCTGATCCCGCATATGAGCAACGCACTGTGGGGCATCGCGCGCCCGGTTGCCGAGATGGTTGGACAACTCCCCGCCGGCTGGTGGCTCGCACAAATCGCCATCGTTGGCGGGTTCCTGCTCGCGCTGACAGGGATTGTGCGGCGGCGCGGGTAGGGGGCTTTGGGGCAACGGTCGTACCGGCCACCTGCCGTTCGGGCAGAGCGCTCATGACCTTCTTGACTCAGGCTGTGCCGAGCGATCTGGGGTATCTCCGCACTTCCAGCCCTCACTCCGCAGCCATCCCTCCATCCGACCGCTTCGCCGCCTCCCGCGCGGCGTCGAGGTAGGTGCGGCTGACGGGGAGTTTGCGGCCGTCGACGAGGGTGGCGACGTGGCGGGAGCCTTCCCGGGCGATGTGGATGATAGTGCCCTCGGCGACCCAGTGGGAGCGGTGGATGCGCAGGCCGGGATAGTCGTGCAGCTCGCGCAGGGCGTCGGTGAAGCGCATCAGGATGAGCGTCTTGCCGCGGGCCGTGACGCATTCGATGTAGTGGTCCTGCATGGTCAGCGAGACGAGGCGCCGGCCGATGTCCCTGGGCAGGCGTTCGAGAAAGGCGGAGCTGTTCTCTTGCGGCGCGGTGCCGGGCGCCGGCGCCGGATCGTGGGGCTCGAAAAGATTGCGCCAGGTGCCGTGCCGCACGGTCATGGCGGCCAAAGAGATCAGAAACACCCCCGCGACGACGTTCTGGAGCGGAACCTCGGTATAGGCGATGCCTCGCCAGCTCACCTCGAGCTGCGAGATCGCCAGCGTGCCGGGAACGGTGGCCAGGGCCGCACTCGCGAAGGTGCGCATGACCGGATGTATGCCCGAGAAACGCGGCGCTTCGTGCCCCCAAGTACCGATGACGCTGCCGAACACGCCGACCGAGCCGATGGCGAGCGCCCAATAGCCGAACCGTTCGGCGAGCGTGAAGTCGTGGAAGGTGCCGAAGGGCCCCAGGACCGCCATGATCACGATCAGCCCGGCGACCAGAACCAGATGACGGGGGCCGAAGATGTCTGCGATTTTGCGTATCGTGGATTGCATGGCGTCGATTTCGCGAATTGCCGTGCCCGTTTCGCGTACATCCTGTAGCGCCAATGTGAAGGCTCGTTATGTTTAGCCCCGGACGCGGTGACCGTAAAGGGTTTCGCGAACCGTTGTGGCCGGCGGTTTGACGGTGTTTATCGCAGTACTGTCGGATGCCTTTTGAGGGGCGGCAGTGGATTCGCAATATCCTGAGCATTGTGTTGGCTCCTCGCCATTACTGCAATCATAATGCATAAGCCTCCATCGGTTTTCCGATGGAGGCTATTTCATGTGCTGATACGCAATCCGATTGCCGCTGGAGCGTCCGCGTGCTCGATTGTGACAGTGTCGCGAATCGGGTCTGCCGCCATGAACCTCGACTTTGGAACCGCGTCCTTCTCGGTGGACATGCAGGGCACCGGCGTGCCCGTCGTCTTTTTGCACGCAGGCGTCGCCGACAGTCGCATGTGGCAGGCGCAGGCCAACGCGGCCGTCGCGGCCGGCTATCGCGCCATTACCTATGACCGGCGCGGCTTCGGGCGGACCGTCACGGATAACGAGGCCTTCTCGCATGTCGAGGACCTGGAGTTCGTGCTCGCGCAGCTCGAGGTGGGGCCGGCCGTGCTGGTGGGGTGCTCGCAAGGGGGACGGGTGGCCATCGACTTCGCGCTGGCGCATCCCGACCGGGCGATCGCGCTGGTGCTGGTCTCGACCGCGGTGAGCGGTGCGCCTGAGATCACCGAATTCCCGCCCGAGATCGACCCGCTGCTGACGGCCTACGAGATGGCGGAATCGGCGGGCGACACCGACATGCTCAACCGCATCGAGGCGCATGCCTGGCTCGATGGCCCGGCGACGGCGGGCGGACGCGTGCAAGGGGAGCTGCGCGACCTGTTCCTCGAGATGAACGCAACCGCGCTCAATCATCCGCCGCTGACCGCGCAAACCGAGTCGCCCGGCGCCTACGACCGCGTCGCGGATATCGAGCAGCCGGCACTTCTGGTGTCGGGCGAACTTGACTTTCCCCACATCGTGGCGCGGCACGATTACCTGGAGGCGGAGATGCCCAATGCCTTCGCGGCGATGATCGAGGGTGCGGCCCATATGCCGGGTTTCGAGCGGCCGGAGCTGTTCAACCGGTTGCTGCTGGAATTCCTCGGTGCCCTGTTCGGCGAGCCCCAAGAGTAGGCCGTCAGACTGCGAGCACGTCCTCGAAGTGCTTCTCGAGCTTGTCGTTGGGCAGCTTGGTCAGGTCCTTTGGCAGCTCCGACGAAATCCTGGCCTGGAGCTGCGACGACATGGCCTTGCGGATGTCGCCAAGCGCCTGTGGCGCCGCGGCGACGATGAGCCGGTCGAACGCGCCCTTGTTCATCTTGGCCTCGAGCACCTGGGTGAGCCCGGCGACGAAATCGGCCTCGCGCTTGTCCACCGGATCAGTATGCGGCTCGAGCGCGGAGCGGCCGTCGCCCTTGGAGGAGAAAGTGCGCCCCGGCCGATCGGCCCAGATATCGCCCGAGCGCTTGTGCTCGTCGGCGAACTCCAGCCCCTTGACCTCGTGCAGGCCCTTTCCCGGCCCTTTGTTTTCAAGCACACGGGCCCTCGCGCCGTCAGCAATCAGAATCCAGGTGATCGTCGGCTTCATGAGTGGCTCCTCGATTTCTCAGGCAAACAGGCTGTGGATCGCATGGCATCTTGCAGGAAAAATGGCGTGCTGTCCCAGTCAAATGTGGTGAATTGCCGCTGTGCCGCGTGAGCCCATTCAGTATGTGTGCGGTCACCATCAAAAAGCCTGATTGGTCGCCGCGCACCTACGGTGCTAGGACACGGGCCGTGCGGCCCCTGACGGGCCAGGGGACGAAACGATGGCGGCAGCCGAAGGCGCGGGGCTTGACCCGCAACCCAGCCAACCCGAGCAGGATGCCGGCGACGGACGTGCCGGCGTGCTCGCCGCGATCGCCGCTTACGGCACCTGGGGATTCTTCCCCATACTTTTCCGCGCGCTCGAGGCGGTGAACCCGTTCGCCGTCGTCGCGCACCGGATCCTGTGGTCGTTCGTTCTCGTCGGCGGCATCCTGTGGGGGCGGGGCCGGGCGAGTGAAGTTGCCGCCGTCCTGAAGAACGGGGCGGCGATGCGCGGCCTGTTGCTGTCGGCGGCGCTGCTGTCGGTGAACTGGCTGGTCTTCGTATGGGGCGCGGCGAACGAGCGCGTGCTCGAGATCAGCTTCGGCTACTTCATCAATCCGTTGGTCAGCGTTGCCATCGGCATGGCGCTTCTGAGCGAACGCTTGAACAAGCGCCAGGCCATCGCCGTCGGCGTGGCGCTCGTCGCCATCGGCATTCAGGCGCTGGGGCTGAGCGGCGTGCCCTTCGTCAGCCTTACGCTGGCCCTGTGCTTCGGCTTTTACGGCTATGTCCGCAAGACGGTGTCGGTCGGTTCGGCGGTGGGGCTGTTCCTCGAGACGATGCTCATGCTGCCCGTGGCGGTGGGCTATCTCGTCTTTCTCGTCCTGACGAGCGGGCCGGGCGCCATGGCAGATCCCGTCACGCTGCTGCTTCTGGTTCTGACGGGGCCTGCGACGTCCGGCGCTCTGATCATGTTCGCGTTCGCGGCGCGCCGCCTGCCCCTGTCGACCATGGGCATGTTCCAGTATATCGCGCCCTCCATGCATTTCGGCTTCGCCATTTTCCTGTTCTCGGAACCGCTCAACGCCACGCAGTTGTTGAGTTTCGTGATGATCTGGGCTTCCTTGGCGCTCTATTCCCACGATTCCTATCAGCGCAGGCGCGCACGCATACGGCAGACCAATGGTTGAGTTCACACCGCCGAAAAAGAAAAAGGGTACTGTCAGCGGCGTCTACGCGGCGCTGGGCGAGGGGTTCGTCACCGAGCGGCGGGACGCGCTGACGCTGACATACG
>CAZNHG010000258.1:0-4874 GCA_964572555.1 uncultured Devosiaceae bacterium
GATGGATGATTAACGATCTGTCCCATTCTGGCGGAGCTTAACTCATGCGACTTTCATACATTGCCTGGGGCCTTGCGGGCGCGGCCCTGCTCACTTTGCCGCTTCTTCCGCAATCGCTGATGGCGGACGGGTTGCACGCGCCCGCCAAGCAGACGGCCGGCAAGGTGCTGGAGGCCGGGGGCGACGCCGTGGGGGGATTGTTCGCAACTGCCGCGCAGGCGCAGGAGACAGAGAAATCGCCGATCGACTTCTCCAAGCTGGTGAAGGTGGACGATCAGCAGCTCAACGTCACTTTCGACGACAGCGTGTCGCAAGAGGTGATGAGGACGCACCGGATCACCAAGATCGGGCTGGGGGGCAACGTGACCCAGGTGACCGTGGTGCGCACCGCCACCGGGTCGTATTCGACCGACGGAATCGCCTCGCCGCATATCCAGTATCACGGCGTGGACGTGGAGCCGGTGTCCGGTGGTTCCGGGGGCGCGGGGAGCGGGCTGGGGCTGATCTGGCGCACGGGCGCCGGGTGGGTGCCGCTGCCGGTCGATCCGATGGACTCGGTGATCACCTACGGGCCGATGATGAACGGGGGGAGCTACGTGACCACGCCGAACGGGTCGTGCTTCGAGAGCGAAGGGTACGTCGCCTGCAGTTGAGGTGTGCGCCGCTGGTGCATGCGATTGAATCGTGCGAATCTCCGCCGGGTCTTCAACCTGGAGCCTTTTTCCGTTCTGATTGAACCAGAACGGAGAGCTCCGGGTTCTTGAGTGGTCGCGTTCTCGAACCGGACAAGTGGTTTCCACTTGTCCTGAGAACGCTCTGGGCGGAGGTTTTTCATGTGCGGCCGCTTCGTGCTCGATCTGGCGCCGGAAGTTCTTCACGAATGGTTCGAAACGGTGGGCGCGGTCGATTTTCCGCCGCGCTACAACATCGCACCGACCCAGCCGGTGCTCGTCGTGCTCCACAGGGAGGCCGGGCGCGAGGCCGAGCACATGCGCTGGGGGTTGGTGCCGAACTGGGTGAAAGACCCGCAGGATTTCCCGCTCATCATCAATGCGCGCGTGGAGACGCTCAGGGACAAGCCGGCGTTCCGCGGCAGCCTGAGGCATCACCGCTGCATCGTGCCGGCGAGCGGCTATTACGAATGGCGCAAGGGGCCGGGCGGCAAAAAGCAGCCGCACTACATCACCCGGGCCGACGGCCAGCCGATGGCGCTGGCGGGCGTCTATGCCACCTGGGAAGGGCCGAACGGCGAGGTGATCGACACCGCGGCGATCGTCACCGTGCCGGCGAACGGGGACGTGGCGCACATCCACGAGCGCATGCCGGCGACGATCGCCGAGGACGCCATGGCCGATTGGCTGGACGTGCGCGGGATAGGCGAGAAGGAGGCCTTCAAACTGCTCAGGCCGTCGCCGGAAGGAACGCTGGCCGCACATGCCGTTTCGACGCGCGTGAACGCGGTGAAGAATGACGATGCGGCGCTGGTTGCCGAGGTGGCCGAGGACGCGCCCGAGCCGCCAAAGGCGGCGGGCGGGGGGCAGCTGGATTTGTTTTAGCTAGCTGTGTGCATCAAAAAAATTTTTGATGCACACATTGGTTCGCTGGGGGATCGGACACTTCACTGCGAATCCGATTATTTTCCTTGTGATAATACAATGATCTGTGGTCGGATTACCGGATCATTTCAACAGAGAATATAGTCAAAATAATACCTTTGGGGCTTGTATGAAGAGGTCAATCGCCCTTGCGGCCGCAATTTTCGCGGCTACACCGGCACTCGCATTCGATGATGGGCCCGAGGTCTACGAAGCACCTTCGCCCGTCATCTGCGGGGTGCGCATCGCGCACCAATTGGAAAGCGCCACGAACTGCCTCGACTGGTCTGGTAAGGTGAACACAATCATACTCTGGACTAGCTCGGACAGTGGCCGCTCCTATGTGGATGCGAACTTGTCCGCCACTGTCGGGCGGCGTGGCGCGGAAATTCCTACGGGCATCAAGGTTCGGATTGGCGGCGAAAACAGCTGGGATACGCAATTCGTGCGAACAAACACAAACGGCTACCCATCCACCCGCATTGTGACCGTTTACACGCCGATGACTCCAAACGTCAAAGAGGCATATGTCACGGCTGGCCAGGGCACCTTCCTCCGTGCAGGGCGCATGACCGACACTATCGGGAACACGGCAGACGACCAGCCGTTCGGCCTTCTCGAGACGTTCAATTCTGAAGAGGTGGGCTCCGGCGTCGGATGGGAGCGCCCGGAGGATCGCCCCATGACAGCGATTCAAGGCATGGCCGATCTCGGCAACGGCATGGCGGCCGGGGCGGCACTGGAAGAAGTGCAAGATGACCCGATGCCAGTTGGCGTCATTAGCTACCAATCTGATGACCTCACTGCGCACATTTCCGCATATGGCGCAGGACGAAAGCTCAACTCGTGGAATGACGACCGCGCAATGTCGCCCTCTTACCATGCGGGAGCGACCATCAATGCCGGTAGCGCCAGGTTGCGGGCAGCAACTGCCTTTGATGGCTACGAGACCTATAGCACCCTGGTCGCTGGCGAGCTCACGGTCGCTGATCTCACATTAGATTTGGCTATCGACAGCAACGTAGACACTAGGGCAACCTACCGATCACAATGGGGTGTTGCTGCCGGTGCATCTTATGAAATCACACCCCGTTTTACGGCGTCAGCGGCATATCGGGAAAATCGCAACGAGGATGATGACCGATACTACGAACTTGCCGGCGAGATGGAGTATGGCGCGACCGAGACAATCACCGCGACAGTCGGGGGTGGCGTTGTGGGCATCCAATTTGCATCCAGCAGCGACGACTACTCCTACATGACCGGGTCGATCCTATGGGAGCCAGGCAGCGGGTTTCGATCTGAGATATCGGGGAGGATCAATTCCACGGGCGCATACAAGACTACGCTTGAGATCGAGAAGGCATTTGAGTGACGCGGCCGTGGCGCGCGATTTGACTATCGCTAGCGTCGTCGGCCAACCTCAGTTGACGGGTGAAGACATCCAGCAACTCGCAGTTGTTGGAATCATAGCAATGTCGGTCGTGGCTGTGCTCGGATTCCCGCTGGGCTGACTGTCGATTCGGCTTATGGGGTTTCCGCTCCTTGTGGAAGCAAGCAGCTTCATCTTCCTTACCACCGCGGGAAAGGGTGCCCGAAGGACGGGTGAGGAGTGGCCGCCCAAATCCTCCGGGAACCGTACGCGATAGCCCGGCCTGCAGGACTCACGCCCCCACGCCCGCCTTGCCGTTCTTCTTGTAAGGTTCCATGCCCTCGTTGGCGAGGCGGTCGGCGCGTTCGTTCATTTCGTCGCCGGCGTGGCCCTTGACCCAGTGCCATTCGATGTCGTGGCGTTTCACGGCTTCGTCGAGGGCCTGCCAGAGTTCGGCGTTCTTGACCGGCTTTTTCTGGGCGGTCTTCCAGCCGTTCCGCTTCCAGCCGTGAATCCAGCCGGTCAGCCCGTTCTTGACGTACTGGCTGTCGGTGTGCAGCTCGACCGTGCAGGGGCGCTTGAGGGCGTTCAGGGCCTCGATGGCGGCGGTGAGTTCCATGCGGTTGTTGGTGGTGGCGGCCTCGCCGCCCTTGAGCTCCTTGACGTGGCCATCGTACTGCAGCACCGCGCCCCAGCCGCCGGGGCCGGGATTGCCCGAGCACGCGCCGTCGGTGTGGATGACGACGCGCTTAGCCATGCCAGTCCTCGCGGGTGTAGATGTGGAAGCGCGCGGTGAGCCCGCCCGGTTCCGTTTCCTCGTGCGTCTCGCGCATCCCGATCTTCTTGAGGAGCCCAAGCGAAGGGGTGTTGCGGATATCGGCGAAGCCGATGAAATGGTCGTGGCCTGTTGCGCGGAAAATCCAGTCGCGCAGGCCGCATGCCGCCTCGAAAGCATAGCCCTGTCCCCAGTAGTCCTGAAACAGGGCGTAGCCTATTTCGGGCTCGCCGGTGGGAGGATAGATTCCGAAACCTGCCCGCCCGATCAATGTGTTATCGGTCTTTTCGATGAGCCGCAGCTTGCCCATGCGGTGGGTTGCGAAGTTGTCCTGCCACAGCGCGAGGCGCTGGGCTGCCTGCTCGCGCGTCCACGGCTTGCCGTCGACGGACAGGTAGCGCGAGACATCAGGGTCGCCGTGCAGGCGCACCAGGTCGTCGACGTGTTCGGGCAGCCAGTTGGTCAGCCGGAGGCGCTCCGTCTCGAGAACCGTCTCGAGCTGCATCAGGCCGGGACGCGCACTTCGCGCGGCAGGTTGAAGGCGATGTCCTCGCGGGCCGTGACGCGGCTGGAGACCGAAATCCCGTAGCGCGCGTCGAAGGCGGCGATGATCTCGTCCACCAGCGTTTCGGGCGCGGAGGCGCCGGCGGTGATGCCGAGTTTCTCGATGCCCTCGAGCCGGGACCAGTCTATGTCGGCGGCGCGCTGGACGAGCATGGAGGTTTCACAGCCCCAGCGCTCGGCGACCTCGACCAGGCGCATGGAGTTCGAGGAGTTGGGGGCGCCGACGACGAGCATGGCGTCGACCTCGGGAGCGACGCGCTTGACCGCTTCCTGCCGGTTCGTGGTGGCGTAGCAGATATCTTCCTTGTGCGGGCCCTGCACCTCGGGGAAGCGTTTTTGCAGCGCCTGCACGATATCCGCGGTGTCGTCCACCGACAGGGTCGTCTGGGTGACGAAGGCGAGGCTGGCGGGATCGGCGGGCGTGAAGTTTTCCGCGTCTGCGACCGTTTCGACCAGCGTGATGGCCCCGTCGGGCAACTGGCCCATCGTGCCCACGACTTCCGGGTGATCGCGGTGGCCGATCAGGACGATCTCGCGCCCGGCGGCGTGATGGCGCTGGGCCTCGACA
>CAZNHG010000259.1:0-4854 GCA_964572555.1 uncultured Devosiaceae bacterium
GCGGCAGATCATCGAGACCGAGCCGGGGAAGTTTTGCGACGGTCTCCGGCGCGTCTGCTGTGCCCTGGAATTTCCTTAGATCGTGCGTGGTTTTGACGGCCGCTTCGATCTCGGCGTCTGACATGCCGGCCCGGGCGGCCTCGAGCTGATCTCGCTCGGCCTCCGCCTGGCGGCGCGCAAGGTCGGGATCGGCGCGCAGCACGACGGTCGACCGGTGGCCATTGTCCACCAGGCTGGTGCGGATCATCTCGGCGAAATAGCGTCCGTTCGCCGCGACTGCCTCCTTAAGCTCGGCCAGCGGTGCGGCGAAGGCTAGCCCCTCGATCGGGTCATCGCCATGCAACCAGCGCTGAAGGGCGGAGAACATCACCGAAATACCGCGCGGAAACTGACCGGTATTGAGCTCGCGCAACTGGAATTCGAGAGTGTTGAGCGCAGCCTCGAGGGCCGGTTGGGGCAGGCCCTTCTCGGCCAGGCGCTGAAGTTCATCGAGGATCAATGCCTCGACCTCGTCGGCCTTTTCAGGGTCGACGCCCCGCAGCCCGAAGGTGGCCGTGGGCTGCCTCAGGCTTTGCGAGATGCCGCCGATGACGCGTTCGCCGAGCCCGGATTCGGTGAGCCTGCGCTTGAGGGGTGCGGCTGCGGTACCGGCGAGCGCCTGGCCCAGAACGGCCAGCGCCAGGCTCTCCGTCTCGTTTTGTGGCTCGTCCAGCAGCCAGTTCACCCCGACCATACCGTCGCGTGCCGGGCCTTGCTCGGGTTCGGCGGCATAGACTTCGTCGATATGCACGGGCGCCTCGCGGCGGGGCTGCAGGGCGATTTCGGGAGCGGGCTCGGCCCGCTCGAACGGCGCGAACGCTTCATCGACGATCTTCAGCCGCTCGGCGGGATCGTCGTCGCCGTAAAACACCACGCGGGCGTTGGAGGGATGGTAGTGGTCTTCGTGGAACTTCCTGAAACCCGCATAGGTGAGCTCCGGCATGACGCGCGGATCGCCACCCGAGGAATGGGCGTAGATGGTGTCGGGCAGCAGCGATTTGCGTACCGTCTCGTTGAAAACGGACTGCGGATCGGAATAGGCCCCTTTCATCTCGTTGAACACCACGCCCTTGTAGGCGAAAGGCGCATCCGGGGCCTCGGCCTCGAAGTGCCAACCTTCCTGACAAAAAGTCTGCTCGGACAGGATCGGGTGCAGGACTGCATCGAGATAGACCGCGACAAGATTATAGAAGTCCTTAAGATTCTGGCTTGCCACGGGATAGACGGTCTTGTCGGGAAAGGTCATGGCGTTGAGGAAGGTGTGCAGCGACCCGCGTGCCATTTCGACGAATGGCTTGCGCAGGGGAAACTCCTCAGAGCCGCACAGCACCGAATGCTCGAGAATGTGCGCCACGCCGGTGGAGTCGGTGGGCAGCGTCTTGAAGGTGATACCGAACACCTTGTTTTCGTCGTCGTTAATCAACGAGAGAACCTCGCCGCCGCTCCTGTCGTGGCGGTAGAGGCGGGCCGTCGAAGCGATCTCGGGAATGTCGCGTTCCGACAGGAGCGTGAAGGCGGGATGGTGCGTCATCTAGATATTGTCCGTTGATGCGTGCGGTGCTGAAGACTGAGATATGTGCGCACAAGAAGGTATGTAACCCCTTCGCGCAAGGCTCGAAGCCACCCTGCGAAAGGCCGCAACATGATCGATGCTCCCGTCATTGCAGACGATCAGGCGAGGTCCATGCCCGTGATGATGCCCTCGACCTCCTCTATCGAAGACTGCTGCGGGTCGATGTCGTCGGCCACCACGCGACCGCGACGCAGCACCACGATGCGGTCCACGACCTGAAACACGTGATGCATGTTGTGCGCGATAAACAGGCATGAGCATCCGGCGTCGCGCGCATCGCGCACAAACTGCAGGACGCCGCGTGTCTCTGCCACGCCGAGATTGTTGGTCGGTTCGTCGAGGATGATGAGCTCGCTGTCGAAATACATCGCGCGGGCAATAGCGACGGCCTGCCGCTCGCCACCCGAGAGGTAGCTGATCGGCGTCGTGGGCGGAATGTCCTTGGTGATGCCGACGCGGCTCATCAGCTCGGCGGTCAGCTTGTTCATCTGCTGTTGATCCATGCGGTCGAACCAGCTGGGTCCGGCAATTGGCTCGCGTCCCAGGAACAGGTTGCGCGCGATGGACAGTTGGGTGACGAGCGCGGAATCCTGATAGATTGTCTCGATCCCGTGATTCATGGCGTCGCTGGTATTGCGCAGACGCACCTTTTTGCCACGGATGATGATGTCGCCGCCGGAGGCGGGCACCGCGCCGGAGAGGATCTTGATCAGCGTGGACTTGCCGGCGCCGTTGTCGCCGGCAAGTCCAACGATCTCACCTTCGCCGACGTGGAAGTTGACATCCTCGAGCGCACGCACGCGCCCGTACGACTTGCTGATGTTTTCCATGCGGACGAGTTCGGCGGTCATGATCGTCCCCTTCAGTGTCGGCGTTCGAGCCAGGAATGTAGCGCCATCATGCCCAGTATGATGCCGCCGACGAAGATATTGTAGGCCAGCCCCGGCACACCGATCAGGACAATGCCGTTGCGCATGGTGCGCAGGATGAGCACACCAAGGACTGTGCCGATGATGGTGCCGCGCCCGCCACCCAGGACGGTGCCGCCGATAACGACCATGGCGATGACCTCCAGCTCGTAGCCCGTGCCACTGTTGGGGTTTGCGGATGCGGTGCGGATCGAGCTGATGATGCCCGCGAGCGAGGCGAGCATCGCCGAGACCACGAAAAGGGCGTGTTTGGTCCATTCGACGTTGATGCCGCGAGCACGGGCAGATTCCGGAGCACCGCCGGAAGCCTGGATCCAGTTGCCGTAACGTGTCCGGGTGAGGACGTAGTGGGCGATCAGCGCTGCCAGCGCAAACCAGATCAGCGACATGTAAAGCGTGAACGAGCCGATCTGAAACTCCCCCACGAGAATGGTGCCCAGGAGCGCTCCTTCGGCGTCCCAGGTGCGCTGGGGAAAGCCGCTGGTGATGAAGAGCGCTGTGCCGCGGGCCACGAGCAGCATGCCCAGCGTGACCAGGAAAGACGGGATCTTCAGCCGTGTCGCCATCCAGCCGTTGAACAGGCCGATGCCCGCGCCCACGCCCATCGCGATGAGAAAGCCGCCGAGCATGGATGTCGTGCCGCTGTTGAACAGCGTCCACATGATGACCGGGGCGAGCCCGAAGACGGACCCCACGGAGAGGTCGAATTCGCCGGAGGTCATCAGCAGCGTCATGCCGAGCGCGATAAGTCCGATCTCGACCGTGAAGGTCAGCGCGTTGCTGATGTTGAACGGTGACAGGAAGTAGGGGTTGATAATCGCGAAGCCGATAGCGACCACGATGAACAGCACCAGCGGCCCGAACTCGGGCTTCGAGATGGCCGTTTGAACCAGGGTCCGTGTCTGCATTGTGGGTTTTCCGAAAGGGAGAGCCGGACGGGCGCCCGCAGGGTGCGGGCGCCGCGGGGTTTACTCGTCGTTCGACCCCTCGCCGGAGTCACCGTCAGACATCAGGTCGATGTAGCGCTGAGCGCCTTCGGCTTCGTAAAGATCGCCGACGGTGATGTCGAAGCCGGGCTCGATGCCGCCCGTCGCCATCGCCGCCATCGAGAGCGCCATGTAACTCGTGGCCAGCGGCGATTGCCACTGGGCGGCGTTGACGTAGCCCTCATTCACGGCGCGCGCCGTTTCGAGCGAGTTGCCCCAGCCGACCACGGGGATCGCACCCGGCTCGACGCCGACGCGGTCGAAGACCTGTTTGATGTTGCCGGTGACCAGATCGCCCAAGCCGATAATGGCGTCGACGCTGTCCTGGTTTGCGCCCAGGTAGTCGGTCATCCGGCTCAGCACCTGCGCCTGGTCAAGGGAGGCGTCGGTAACCTCCCATTCGATATTCATGGGCTCGAAGACCGAAGAGATGCCTTCCTCCAACTGAACGCCGTAGGTGGCGCCGGGCACCTCGACCGGCATCCATACGAAATCGCCCTCCTCGACGAGGCCGTTATCGACCATGTAGTTCGCCCAGGCGGTGCCGTACTCGACATTGTTACCTCCGACATCGGCGTCGTAATCGGCGTTCTCGTCGGGCGTGTTGAAGGCGATCACGGGTATGCCGCGGGCATGCGCCTCCTCGGTGACCTGCACGAGGGCGCCAGGGTCGGGCGTACTGGTGACGATGCCATCGGCGTTGCTGGCGATAGCCGCACGAATGGCTTCCTGGTGAGAGGACACATCGCCGTTGTGGAAGGACGTGTTCACCTCGTTGCCGGTATCTTCAGCCCACCGGTTTGCGCCGTCGAGGAAGTACGTCCAGACCGGGTCGGTAGGCGAGCCATGCGAAACCCAATAGAATGTCTCTGCCGCGGCGGGGCCGCCGCCGAGCGCACCGGCGAGCGCGAAGGCGGCGCCGGATATCATCAGGGACAATCGTTTTTTCATAAGTTTTCTCCTCCTCCTGTTCCCGACGCGATCATCGCAGGTTTGGTGACCGTCCGTAAAGCTGACAGGATACAGGCTTCAGGCCGGAGCAGGCTCTTGATGGGGAGGGGGGAGCCACGCGGCGCATAGCTGGCGGTGACCCCTGGCAAATTCCGGGACTTAGCTCTGCTAGGTTCGACTTTGTACGTTACGCGGCGAAGCAGAGGGGCTCTGCCATTCGCATGAGGCGGTCTGGTGGGATCTGGTGTCTTTCCCGATTTTGCAAGGAGTGTCGGTAAATGTCTCCAACCCATAATGAGAGCAGGACTGCGCCGATCACGTCGGTGAATGTGAGGCTGGTCTTTCGATTTCAGGCCGCGGCATAGGGGATGCTCGC
>CAZNHG010000260.1:0-4850 GCA_964572555.1 uncultured Devosiaceae bacterium
CTACCCGCATATGAACGTTTTCGACAACATGGCGTTCGGGCTCGAACAGGCGAAGCTGTCGCGCAGCGACATCGAGGCGCGCGTGCACGAAGCCGCCGACATGCTGCAGATTCACGATTATCTCGACCGCAAGCCGCGCCAGCTTTCGGGTGGCCAGCGCCAGCGCGTGGCCATCGGGCGCGCCATCACGCGCAAGCCCAAGGTGTTCCTGTTCGACGAACCGTTGTCGAATCTCGACGCGGCGCTGCGTGTCGACACCCGCATCGAACTGGCACGCCTGCACGAGCGGCTGGCGGGCACGACGATGATCTACGTCACGCACGACCAGGTGGAGGCGATGACGCTGGCCGACCGGATCGTGGTGCTCAATGCAGGCCATGTCGAACAATGCGGCACGCCGATCGAGCTTTACGAACGGCCCGCCAGCAAGTTCGTCGCCGGGTTCATCGGCTCGCCCCGCATGAACTTCATCGAGGGCCCGATCGCGGCTGAGCACGGGGCACAGACCCTCGGTATCCGGCCCGAGCATATCGAGCTGTCGGGCGACACGGGCCTGTGGCGCGGCACGGTCGCGCTGGTCGAACAGCTGGGCAGCGACACCTTCATCCATGTCGACACCGAAACGGCCGGCACGCTCAATGTCCGCGCGCCCGGCAACCGCCGGTTCGCGCCCGGTGACGCCGCCTGGCTCACGCCGCAGGACGACCTGATCCATCTGTTCGACGCCGAGGGCCGGCCCATCGCGGGGGATACCCCCAAGGAGGCCGCATTGTGAGCGGCCCGCGCAACATCGTCCTGCTGATCGCCGACGATCTGGGCCGCATGGTGGGGTGCTATGGCGAGGATGCCATCGAGACGCCCAACATCGACCGGCTGGCCGCCGAAGGCACGCGGTTCGACATGGCGTTCACCTCGACCGCGTCGTGCAGTGCCAGCCGGTCGGTGATCTATTCAGGCCTGCACACGCACGAGAACGGGCAGTACGGGCTACACCACGACAACCATCACTTCATGACGTTCGAGCATGTCGCCACGGCCCCGGCCCTGCTGAACGAGTTGGGCTATCTCACCGGCATTATCGGCAAGGTGCATGTCGGCCCTTTGCACCTCTACCCGTGGACCGTGCGCAAGGAAAGCGCCACGCGCAATGTCGGCTGGGTCGGACGGCAGGCCGAGGAGTTCCTCGCGCGGGCCGACGGCGAAGAGCGTCCATTCTTTCTGACCGTGGGGTTCATCGATCCGCACCGCGACGCGACCAGGGACGGCTTCGGCAATTTCGAGGACTTCGATGCCGATCTCGAGGACCACGTCTACCACCCGGAAGCGGTCAACGTTCCGCCTTTCCTGCCCGATATCGCGGAAGTTCGTGCCGAGCTGGCCGCGTATTACCGCTCGGTCGCCCGGCTCGATCAGGGGGTGGGGAAAGTGCTCGACGCCATCGAGGCATCCGGACATGCCGAGGACACGCTGGTATGTTTCGTTTCGGACAATGGCGCGCCGTTCCTGAATTCCAAGACCACGCTCTACGACGCGGGCGTGCACCTGCCGCTGATCCTGCGTGTGCCCGGCTCCGCCGCCGGGGTGGCGAACCCGAACCTCGTCTCCTTCACCGATATCCTGCCGACCTTTCTCGATTGGGCGGGGCACGCGGGCGATCCCGGCCCGCGACGGGGACGCTCGCTGCTGCCGATCATGGAGGAGACGGCCCTGCTGGATGACTGGCAGATCGTTTTCGGTTCGCACACCTTCCACGAGATCACCAACTACTACCCCACCCGCTTTGTGCGCACACCGCGCTACAAATATCACCGAAATATCGCCTGGCAGCTCGACTTCCCGTTCTCCGGCGACCTTTACGGCTCTCTTTCGTGGGAGGGCATGCGCAACCGCGAACCGGTGATGATCGGCGAACGCCCGTTGCGCGACTATGTCCGCCGTCCCCCCGAAGAACTCTACGATCTCGAAGCGGACCCGCGGGAAGTCACGAACCTTGCCGGCGATCCGGCCCACGCCAACCTGCTGGGCGACCTGCGCGCCCGCATGGAGGACTGGCAGCGCGCCACGGGCGATGCCTGGCTTTATCGCGACGGCATGTCGCTGAGGGCCATCCAGCACCATATCGACGCCGGGCTGCAGGTGCCCGACCGGTTCGATTTCGATCCCGACAGTCCGGGGAATCGCGGGTAAGGTAGGACATGTTCGCAAGGATATGTCCGTCACCCACCGCGGAAGCGGCCGGGCAGCTGCCTGCAACACAAGATCGCGACCAGCCCGGCAAAGGCCCATTTCGCCGACGCGACGGCACACCGCACCCGCGCCGACCTCGAACACCGGAACCCGGAGCGTCATGGCGGTGGCCCCGGATCCAGGCTGCCCGCTACATCCGCACCAGTTTGCTGTTCTCCTTGCCCGCAAGCGTGACGGTCGCTTGTGCTATTGTTTCGGGAAGAGGCATCCTCGCCACTGGGACCGGCCTCTTCCCGCCGCTATCGCAAATCAAGAAGCGGAGATCACATGGAACCCTATACTCTTAGCATCGTCGGGGTGCTCTCCCTTTGTATCCTGTCCGTCCTGCTGGCGATCCATTCGGGATATTCCAAAGGCGGCGCCGGAGCGCTCTCCGGCCCGGTGTTGCCGTCCGATGATGGAAACCCGCTCTATCGCATCGACCGCGTACATATGAACTCGGTGGAAGCGCTGGCCCCCTTTGCCGTGCCGGCCGTTCTGGCGATGATGGTAGGTGTCGCGCCCACGACGCTGGCGGCGCTGGTATGGCTTCACTTCGCGATCCGGCTGATTCACACGGCGATCTACTTGCGCGGCGGCAGCGCCGCCAAAGGCGGCAACGTCAGAACCATTCTCTATGTTTCGGGGGCGCTGGTCACCTTGGCACTCGTTGTCGTGACCGGCTGGTCGGCCATCTAGCTGTGAGCTTTCAGGAGGCACGCGCGATCCGCCGGCGTCTTTTGGTTCAACCGGGCCCGATCAGCGTTCCCTGGTGGTCAGGAAGTCGATATCGGGCCATTCACGCTGGATGCGATTGAATGCGAAGGGGTCGCGCACGAGGAAGACCGGTTCATCGTAGCGATCCGTCGCAATCGCGGAGCGATGGGCCGCCTTGAAGGCATCCAGTTGCCTGGCGTCGCTGCACGCGAGCCAGCGCGCCGCCTCGACCCCGAACGGCTCGCATTCGATCGGGACGTTGTACTCCGCCGCGATACGCGATTGCAGCACGTCCAGCTGCAGCGCACCCACCACGCCGACGAGCCAGTCCGAGCCGTCGACGCGCCGAAACACCTGTGTAACGCCCTCCTCGGCCAGATCGTGCAGGGCCTTTGCCAGCTGCTTGCCGCGCATCGGGTCCGCCAGCCTGACGCGCCTGACCATTTCGGGGGCGAAGTCGGGAATGCCCGTCACCCTTACCGGCTTGCCGTTGGTCAGGGTATCGCCGACACTCAGCGTGCCGTGGTTGGGGATGCCCACAATGTCCCCGGCATAGGCGGACTCCGCGGTCTCGCGTTCCCGCGCGAAGAACAGCATGGGACTGCTCACGGTAATGGAGCGGCCCCGCTGGACATTGTTGAGCTTCATGCCGCGCTGGAATTCTCCCGAGCACAAGCGCACGAAGGCGATGCGGTCGCGGTGATTGGGGTCCATGTTCGCCTGCACCTTGAACACGAAGCCGGTCACCGCCGTTGCGCCGGGATCGATCGGCTCGGGCTCCGCGGGCTGGCGGCCCGGCGGCGGCGCCCAGTCCGTGATCGCCCGCAAAAGCTCGCGCACGCCGATTCCCTTGAGGGCCGAGCCGAACAGGACGGGCGTCATATGCCCCTGCCTGTAGGCGTCCTTGTCGAACGCAGGCAGGGCCTGCTGGGCGACGCCCAGGGAGTCGAGGGCATCAGGATAGGCGGCATCGGGACTCGCGTCCGTCTTCACCAGATCACGAACGTCGGCCAGTCCCAGTGTCCCGGGTTCGCCGTTGGGCAGGGTCAGCCCGCCCTCACGCAGATCGATCATAGCCTGGAACGCCGAGCCCATGCCGATGGGCCAGGTCACGGGCGTGGCGTCCAGCGCTAGGGTATCGGCGATCTCGTCGAGTATCTCGAGCGCCTCGCGGCCTTCGCGGTCGATCTTGTTGACGAAGGTGATGATGGGGATGTTGCGCAGCCGGCAGATCTCAAACAGCTTGAGCGTTTGGCGCTCGATGCCCCGGGCCGCATCGATGACCATGATGACGGCATCGACCGCCGTCAGGGTGCGGTAGGTGTCCTCGCTGAAGTCGGAGTGACCGGGGGTATCGAGCAGGTTCATCGTCAGCCCCTGCCACTCGAACGTCATCACCGACGAGGTCACGGAGATGCCGCGCTTTTGCTCGATCTCCATCCAGTCCGAGCGCGTGCGCCGGCGCTCGCCGCGCGCTGCCACCTGCCCGGCCAGTTGGACCGCCCCGCTCGCCCGCAGAATCTGTTCGGTCAGCGTGGTCTTGCCCGCATCGGGGTGCGAGATGATCGCGAATGTGCGCCGCACGCTGTGACCGCTACTTTGAGAAGAAGCCGGCCCGTCGCCATCCACGGCTGTCGTCGCTGCCTGAGACATTTCCTGCATTCCGTTCCCTGGGGCGTGAGACGTCGCGAACCCTGCTCAATCGCCCTGCCGTTGCGAGGCCATCCGCGCCGGAAGGCGACCGGTGCGCGTATCGGTCGATACCCGGGCAACAGGAGGCAGCACCAGCGCAAGCCCCATGGAATCCAGGTCCGTCCCGCGCTCCGCAGCGCTGTGACACCCCTGGCATCTGGGGTCCGAGCATTGAACAATGACCGGAGATTGCGCGGAACCTAAGCGATGCCGGC
>CAZNHG010000261.1:0-4849 GCA_964572555.1 uncultured Devosiaceae bacterium
CCGAGCACGGGTTCGACCTCGTGCCGCGCGTCGAAACGCGCAATCTCGAGAGCGGTCTGACCATGGTGCGCGAGGAGCTCGGCGTTACCCTGGTCCCGCGGCTGTGCCTTGCCGGTGTCAGTCTTGAAGGACTGGTCGTGCGGCCTCTCACGCCCGTGCACGAGAGGCGGCTCGGCCTTTCCCCCGGCCCGGGCCCGCGCTCCCGCGCGGCCGATCTCCTGCTCGGCCTGGCGCGGGAGACGGTTCAACATTAGCCTTCCATGCAGGACTTGCAGTTTACCGCGCGGCTACCGATCTATTCGTTTTGAGAACGCACCAGATGGAGATGGCCGATGAAGACCACCCTTCCCGATCCCGCGAGTGCGCCCGATTTGTTCGACGGCATTCTCACGCGCCGTGTGCTCGCCTACCTTGTCGATGTCGTCATCATCGGCGCGCTGGCGCTCGTCTTCATGCTTGCCAATATCGTGGCCGGGTTCCTCACCCTGGGGCTCGCCTGGCTGACCCTGCCGATCATCGTGCCGGTGGCGGTGTTCCTCTACTACGTGATCACGCTTGGCTCGGCCCGCCGCGCGACGGTGGGCATGCAGGTGTTCGACATCGTGCTCACACCAGTCAACGGGCCGCCGCTCGACGGGCTGAAGGCACTGATCCATCCGTTCGTGTTCTGGGTGACCATCTGGATTTTCTGGCCGCTTCTCTTTATCGGCCTGTTCACCCAGCGCCGCCAGCTGCTGCACGACATGATCACCGGCACGCTGATGGTACGCCACTCGCCCATGGACCGGCACTGGAAGAACTTCGGCGACATCGACGGCGCGGCCGCCTAAGCCGTTCCGATAAAAAGGGTTGCATTCCCCCGCGCTTGCGGGCATGGCTTGCCGCGATGGCGGGGGACCTCCTGAAATTTGTGTGCCGGGCCCAAGATTTCGCTTGGGTTCATTTCCGCGCGTCAGCATGATGGCGGCATGATCGACCTCGGGCTGAGTGCAGACATGATCGCCATGTGGCTCACCTTCGCGGTGATTGCCGGCGCGATGGTATTCTACGCCACGGAATGGGCATCGATCGAGGTGGTGTCGCTCGGCGCCATCGTGGCCCTTATGGTCGTCTCGACCATGCTGCCCGGCAGTGGCATCGAGGCCGGCGCCATGTTGCGGGGCTTCGCCAATCCGGCGCTCGTCACGATCCTGGCGCTTCTGGTCGTCGGCCAGGGGCTGATCCAGACCGAAGCCCTGAGCAGCCTGACCGACCAGTTCTCCCGGCTATGGCCGAAATCGCCGATACGCGTGGTTCTACTCGCGCTGATCATCGCGGCGGCTGCGAGCGCGGTGGTCAATAACACGCCGGTGGTGGTGGTGTTCATGCCCATGCTCGCCTCGGTGATCGCCCAGCGCCAGATGCCGCCGTCGCGATACATGATGTCCCTGAGTTACATGACCATCTTGGGCGGCATGACGACGATCCTGGGGTCGTCCACCAATCTGCTCGCAGCCGGCGTGGCCCGGCAGTACGGCGTGGAATCGATCACCTTCTTCTCCTTCGCGGTGCCGGGGCTGATCATGGCGCTGGTGGGCTCGTTGTACGTCCTTTTCGTCGTCCCGCGCATCGTGCCCGACAACGCCGGCGAGACCACCGCCGCGCGCAACCGCAACACGCAATTCCTCACCGAGATCCGGCTCACTCACGGCCATCCGCTGATCGGCGATCACACCGTCGCCGGAATGTTCCCCAAGCTCACCAAGATGACTGTGCGGGCCGTGCGGCGCGGGCGCGACACCTTTCTGCCGCCGTTCGACGACATCACGCTGCAGAACGGTGACACGCTGATCATCGCGGCGACCCGCGATGCGCTCACGGAGGCCCTGAGAAGCTGGCGCGCCTTCGACGATGCCGGCTCGATCAGCAAGAACGGGCAGGAAGGCACCAACGTCGTCTTGTGCGAGGCGCTGGTGCCGCCCGGCTCGCGGCTGGTCAACAACGTGGTCGACCAGGCCGGGTTCATGGCCCAGCACGACGTTCTCATCCTCGGGGTCGAGCGCCGCAGCCGCATGCCGCGCCAGCCCTTGAGCGAAATCCGGCTCGAGGCCGGCGATATCCTGCTTATCGCAGGCCAGCCCAAGTCGCTCGAGCGCATGCGCGGGCTCCAGGACCTCATCGTCATCGAGTGGAGCGCCTCCGAGATCAAGCCGCACGGGATGGCCCTGCGCGCCCAGCTCATCTTCGCGATCACCGTCACACTCATCGGCTCGGGCCTGATGCCGACCGTGGTGCCCGCCGCGCTCGGCGCGTTCCTGATGATCGCGCTCAACTGCCTCAACATCCGGCAGGCCGCGCGCGCGATCGATCGCAAGATCATCATGCTGATCGCCTCGTCCATCGGCATGGCGACGGCCATGGACGTCACGGGAGGGGCGCAATTCATTGCCGACGGCGCCCTGTCGCTCATCGGGCAGAGCTCGCCGGCCATACTGATGGGCGGGCTGTTCATTATCGTCGCGCTGCTCACCAACCTTCTTTCGAACAACGCCACGGCGGTGCTGTTCACCCCGATCGCCATCGCGGCGGCCAATTCCGTGGGGATGAATCCCCTGCCCCTTGTCGTGTCCGTCATTCTGGGGGCGAACGCCTCGTTCGCCTCGCCCATCGGCTACCAGACCAATCTGCTGGTCATGGGCGCCGGTCACTATCGCTTCCGCGACTTCATATTCGTGGGCACGCCACTGGTCATAATCGTCTGGATCGTGTTCTGTCTTGTTGCACCGTGGTATTATGGCGTGTGACACTGTCCACGGGGGCCTTTAAGTAGCGCGAGGTCGCATACATGACGGATCAGTCGCCGGAGAATACCCAGTTCTTCCTGACCGCGGCGATGCCCTGTCCCTATCTGGAGGGCCGTGAAGAGCGCAAGCTGTTCACCCATCTCACGGGCCGGCGCGCGGCGACGCTGCACAACGTTCTGAGCGAGCACGGTTTCCGGCGCAGCCAGAACCTCGTCTATCGTCCCGCCTGCCCGCACTGCAACGCCTGCCGCGCCGTGCGCATCGTGGCCGATGCCTTCACGCCGTCGAAAAGCCAGAAGCGCACCCTCAACCGCAATCGTGACATTGTTAGCACCGAACACCGCCCGCGCGTGTCGAGCGAGCAGTATGAACTGTTCATGCGCTACCTGGGCGCGCGGCATGACGGCGGCGGGATGACGCAGATGTCGTATCTCGACTATGAATACATGGTCGAGGACACGCCGGTGACCTCCATCGTCATCGAATACCGCCTGCCCGCCGGGGAAGGCGAAGAGACGGGTCCTCTCGTGGGCGTCGCCCTCAGCGACGTCATGGATGACGGCCTCTCCATGGTCTACAGCTTCTTCGACCCCGCGATAAGCAGCCGGAGCCTGGGCAACTTCATGATCCTCGACCATGTGCGCCGCACCGTCGCGCGCGGGCTGAGCTATGTCTATCTCGGCTACTGGGTTCAGAACTCGCCGAAAATGGCCTACAAGGCGAATTTCCAGCCGCTGGAAGTCCAGACCGATCCCATCGGCTGGCGCCGGCTCGATCCTCGCCAATCCGACCAGTAGGACCCTTTCGGTGCGCCGTGTCGCTGCATTCTTCGCCTGGGCGGTCGGGCTCGGCTTCGCGCTGGGCACGTCCGGCATCGTTGCGGGGTCGCTCGCGGCGGCCTTCGGCTTTGCGCACCCCCTGCTCGACGCCTTCAATCACCTGCAACCGCTTCTGTTCGCGGGCACGCTCGGCTGCCTGTCGCTGGCGCCGGTCTTCGTGCGCCCGCGCCGCCTGCGGGCCTTCGTGACGACCCTGGCGGGCACCGGCTTCGCCGCCTCTGCGGTGGTCGTTGTCGCGGAGGCGGTGCCGCGCTTCGAGACGCGCCCGCCCCTGCCCGGAGACGGCCGGCCCGTCTATACGCTGATGACGCACAACCTGTTCGGGCTCAACGGCGACATGGCGCGTGTCTGGCAGGCCGTGCAGCGCGAGGACCCGGATATCGTGCTGCTGCAGGAGTATTTCCCCTACCAGCGCAGCCTTCTGCATCCGCTGATGGCGCAAGCCTATCCCCATCACACGGTGTGCGTGGGCGGAAAGCGTGCCAATATAGCGGTCTATGCGCGGATTCCGTTCGCGGCGGACGAAGAAGGCGCCTGCAACGCCGGATTCGGTGACGATGCCGGGCGGATTTCCCGCATCGCTGCCCGGTTCGAGGGCATCGACGGCGTGCCGTTCACCATCGTCACGACGCATCTCGACTGGCCCGTCCAGGTCAGCCAGCTCGACGAGGGCGCCAGCTGGCGCGAGGGGCTCGACCTGGCGGTCGCGCGCAAGCAGGGCCAGTTCACCGCCCTCGCCGATGCGCTGACCACGCTGCCCGGCCCGCTCATGGTCGCGGGCGACTTCAACTCCACCTCGTGGTCGCACGTCCTGCGCCGCTTCACGGAAGTCTCCGGGCTCGAGAGACAAGATCACAGCTTTCTCACCTACCCCACGCAGTTCTACATCGGGGGCTGGCGCGAAGTCTGGCCGTTCCTGCCCCTCGACCACGTCATGACCCGTGGCGGCATGGTCGTGCACGACCTGCACAAGGGCGCCCCCGCCGGCAGCGACCACAATTCGGTGGTCGCCACCTTCTCGCTCGAAAGCGGTGGCGCGATCGTCGCCGACGGATCGGATTAGGCCCTACCCGTACTGAACCTCCACCATCTGGTGGCCGCGTACCCTGGGCACCGTGAAGCCGATCCGGTCTTTCCCGGCGGCGTCGAATGCCAATGTCTCGTCTTCCGGCACAAGCCGCACGCCCTTTACTTCTCCTGTCACCTCGAGTTCGACCGCGATATCGG
>CAZNHG010000262.1:0-2009 GCA_964572555.1 uncultured Devosiaceae bacterium
CGACCGCATCGACGCGCAGCCCGTCGATATGGAAGCGCTCCAGCCAGTAGAGCGCGTTGTTGACGAGGAACGAAACGACTTCCTTGCGCCCGAAATTGTAGATCGCGGTATTCCAGTCCGGGTGAAACCCGCGCCGCGGATCGAGGTGTTCGTAGAGCGCCGTGCCATCGAACCGCGCCAGCCCGTGTTCGTCCGTGGGGAAGTGCGCCGGCACCCAGTCGAGGATCACGCCCAGCCCCGCTTCATGCGCCGCATCGACGAAACGCGCGAAATCGGCCGGCGTGCCAAACCGTGCCGTCGGGGCATAGAGTCCGGTGGGCTGATACCCCCATGACGGGTCGAACGGGTGCTCGGACACCGGCAGTAGCTCGATATGGGTGAACCCCTGGTCCGCCACATACGGCACGAGCTGCTCGGCCAGCATCTGGTAGCTGTAGAACGTCCCGTCCGGATGCTGGCGCCACGACCCCAGATGCACCTCGTAGACCGACATGGGCTCGCGCCGGAAATCCTTTTCGGCCCGCGCCTTCATGTAGGCGTCGTCGGTCCAGGCGAACGGCGCCGGATCCGGCACCACCGAAGCGTTGCTCGGGCGCAGCTCGGACTGCCGCGCGTAGGGGTCCGCCTTGAGCGGCAGCAGGTTCCCCTCATGGCCGATGATCTCGTACTTGTAGACCGTGCCCGGCCCCACCTCGGGCAGGAAGATTTCCCAGATGCCCGAGTCCTTGCGCCAGCGCATCGGCCGCTGCCGGCCGTCCCATGCGTTGAACTCCCCCACCACGCTCACGCGCTGCGCGTTCGGCGCCCACACCGCGAAGTGCGTCCCCGTCACGCCTTCGAATTCGATGACGTGGGCGCCCATCTTGTCGTAAAGCCTCAAGTGGGACCCTTCACCGATGAAGTAGTCGTCCATCGGCCCGAGCACCGGCCCGAACGTGTACGGATCCCAGAACTCCCAGTTCCCGCCCTCGTTGCCGGCCCGCAATCTGATCGGCCGGCGCTCCGCGAGCGCCACCTTGCCCTCGAAGAATCCCTCGTCCCGGCGGGTCAGTTCGCCGAGCGCCTCCCCCGCACCATCGATCGCCGTGACCTCCCTGGCGTACGGGACAAAGGCGCGCACGACCCACTCACCCGCGATTTCGTGAAGGCCGAGAACCGAAAACGGATCGGCATGCGTCCCCGCCATGATCGCGGCGACGTCCTTTGTCGGCGCCTGCCAGGCCGTCCTAGTCACGCACGCTGCCCCCCACGGACGCGTTCCAGATATCGTCGGCGTATTCCCGCACCGCCCGGTCCGAGGAGAACCAGCCGACATTAGCCGTGTTGTGGATGGAAGCGGCGTTCCAGCGCGCCCGGTCCTGCCAGAGGGTATCCACCTTGGCCTGCGCTTCCGAGTAGGCTTCGAAGTCCCGGGTCACCATGAACCAGTCATGCTCGTAAAGCCCGTCGATCAGGTCGCGATAGCGGTTCCGGTCGTCCGGCGAGAAAACCCCGCTCCGGATCGCCTCGAGCGCCTCGCGCAGATCCGCCTGCTGCTCGATCACCCCGCGCGGGCTAAAGCCCGAGGCACGCTGTTCGGCCACCTGCTCCGCCGTCAGCCCGAAGATCACGATGTTCTTCGCCCCGACACGGTCGCGAATCTCGACATTCGCCCCGTCGAGGGTTCCGATGGTCAGCGCACCGTTGAGCGCGAACTTCATGTTGCCGGTGCCCGAGGCTTCCATACCGGCGGTCGATATCTGCTCGCTCAGGTCCGCTGCCGGGATGATGGTCTCGGCAAGGCTCACATTGTAGTTGGGCAGGAACACAACCTTCAAAAGCCCGCGCACCGCCGGGTCGTGGTTGATGACCTTGGCCACGTCGTTCATCAGCTTGATGATCAGCTTGGCGTTCCAGTAGCTCGGCGCCGCCTTGCCCGCGAATATCTTCACGCGCGGCACCCAGTCCTTTTCCGGATGCGCACGGATCGCGTCGTACCGTGCCACCGCCTCGATGACGTTGAGCAACTG
>CAZNHG010000262.1:2019-4794 GCA_964572555.1 uncultured Devosiaceae bacterium
GCTTGATGTGCACGTCGAACAGCGCCTCGGGCGCCACCTCGATATGCAGCCTTTCCTTGATCAGCCGCGCCAGCCTGTGCTTGTTCTCCAGCCTGACCGCGGCGAATTGCTCCTGGAACCCCTTGTCGCCGGCGTGTTTCTCGAGGTCGGCGAGCTTGGTCGTGTCGTCCTTGAATTCGGGGCCGATGCGCTCCCCGATCAGCCGCGTCAGCCCCGGATTGCACTGCATCAGCCAGCGCCGCGGCGTGATGCCGTTGGTCACGTTGTTGATCCGCCGCGGATAGAGCGTATCGAGATCGGCGAAGACCGTCGATTTTACCAGTTCCGAGTGCAGTGCCGAAACGCCGTTGATGGCGTGCGAGCCGACGAAGGCGAGCTGCCCCATGCGCACGCGCCGCCCGCCGTTCTCGTCGATCAGCGAGACATGGGAAATCTGCTCGTCGCCGAAATCCTCCTGGCCGCGCGCTTCCTCCAGCACCTGCGCGTTGATCCCGTAGATGATCTGCATGTGCCGCGGCAGCAGGCGCTCCAGAAGCGCCACCGGCCAGCTCTCCAGTGCCTCGGGCAACAGCGTGTGGTTGGTGTAGCTGAACGTGCCCACCGTGACCGCCCAGGCCTCGTCCCACCCCATGCCGTGCAGGTCGATCAGGATTCGCATCAGCTCCGCGATCGAGATGGCCGGATGCGTATCGTTGAGCTGGATCGCCACCTTGTCGGGCAGCGTGCCGAGGTCGTTGTACTGCTGGATATGGCGGCGCACGATGTCCTGCAGCGAGGCGGAGGAGAAGAAGAATTCCTGCTTGAGCCGCAGCTCCTGCCCGGCTTCCGTCTCGTCCGCCGGATAGAGCACCTGCGTCAGGCTCTCGGCCCTGGCGCTTTCCGCCAGCGCGCCGACATGATCGCCGGCGTTGAAGCGCTCGAGTTCGAGCGGGTCGATGGCCTGCGCGCTCCACAGACGCAGAGTGTTCACGCGCGCGCCCTTCCAGCCCACGATCGGGGTGTCGAACGCCACCGCCACCAGGTGCTCGTCGGGTTGCCACTGGTGACGCGTCGTGCCGTCAGGATCGGTCACCGGTGCGACATGCCCGCCGAATCCGATCTCGTAGGCCGCCTCGCGCCGCTCGAATTCCCACGGGTTGCCGTGGGCCAGCCAGTCCTCGGGCAGCTCGACCTGCCAGCCGTCGGACGTTTCCTGCCGGAACAGCCCGTGGACGTAGCGGATGCCGTAGCCATATGCCGGAATCTGCACACTCGACATGCTTTCGAGAAAACAGGCCGCCAGCCGCCCCAGCCCGCCATTGCCGAGCGCCGCGTCGGGCTCGAGATCGGACAGTTCGTCGAGGTTCACCTCGAATTTCTGCAGGGCCTCGCGGACCGGGTCCATCAGTTCGAGGTTCGACACGGCGTCGCGCATCAGCCGGCCGACGAGGAACTCCAGCGAGAGATAGTAGACCCGCTTGTCGCCATTGCGCCACGTCGAGCGCGTCGATTCCATCCAGCGGTCGATGATACGGTCGCGCACCGCCAGGATCGTGGCGTGCAGCCAGTCGTGGCGGCGGGCAATGATCGGGTCCTTGCCGACCGAATATGTCAGTTTTTCAAGGATTTCCGCGGCAAGCGCGTCGGCGGAATGGTCACGGGGCTCGGGCGTGGGGGCATCAATACGGAGCGGTTCATGCGACATGGCGCAATCCTGAAAGACATGACGATGTTCCCCTCTTTAACGATACCTTGGCACGCTCAGGGGCGTTCTGCCAAGCAATTCTGCCCAATGGCTGGGCAACGGGCCCGGATTCGGAGCATCGCCTCGTCGCAATACCGGTCCGAGAGGGGTTCGCGCCGCTTCCGCCTGCCGCTATAAGGGCCCCATGACCACCGCGAACTCGCAGGCCATGCCACGTCCCTTCGTCTACGCGCCGCCGGAAGATCCTTATCTTTCGGTCATTTACAGCGATGCGTTCATTCTGGCGCTCGACAAGCCGTCCGGCCTGCTTACCGTCGCGGGCAAGGACCCCGCACATGCCGACTGCCTCGAGTCGCGGGCACGGAGCGAGTTTCCCGGCGCCCGCATCGTCCATCGCCTGGACAAGGACACCTCCGGCGTGATCGTGCTGGGCCTGACCGCCGCCGCGCATGCCCATCTCGGCCTGCAGTTCGAGAAGCGGCACACGAAGAAGAGCTACATCGCCCGTGTTTCGGGGCATGTCGCCGAACAGGCCGGCTGCATCGACAAACCCATCACCACCGATTGGCCCAACCGCCCGCGCCAGCACATCGACCACGAGCGCGGCCGCCGGGCCGTCACCGACTGGGAGGTTCTCGGCCACGAACACGGATCGACCCGCGTCCGCCTCACACCCCACACCGGCCGCAGCCACCAGCTCCGCGTCCACATGCTCGACCTCGGCCACCCGATCCTCGGCGACAACATCTACGCCCCCGACGCGGTCCTGGCAGCGGCGCCGTGCCTGCAACTCCACGCCGAGTCCCTGGCCATCCGCCATCCAAATGGCGGCACTCCAATGACATTCACGGCACCCTGCCCGTTCTGACAACGCGATACCGGTGGTCCCGGCTGGCGCCCGCGCGGGTTCATTCATTCACCTCCCACACAACACACCCCACCCACGCCGTCATTCCCGCGAACGCGGGAATCCAACCGAGCCGGCCGGTTGGGAAGATGGACGTGCTGTGGCACGGCGTGTGCCTTGCACCGCAGTCTAGGTGCTGTGCGGCACCCGCTGTTGGATTCCCATTTGCATGGGAATGACGGAG
>CAZNHG010000263.1:0-1573 GCA_964572555.1 uncultured Devosiaceae bacterium
ACTCTCCTCGTGGTGTTGACTCAGTCGGGTCTCACGGCCGCGCGCGATCTGAACGCCATCCTGCAAAGCCCCCAGAGAAATACGGCGAATAACAGGTGAGGAACCAGCGCAGCGACTATTAACTTGGGGCTTATCGCGAGACCAAGAAAACCCCAGCCAACAACGGGAAAGAACACGGCGAGTACGAGCGCCCAAAGTCCCAATCCGAGCATCAGCGCGTTACGAAAGCGCAGGTCGTGGCGGAAGACCAGCACAAAGGCAACGGCCCAGAACGTGACATAGGCGACGTGAAACAGGAGCCCGGCGGGCAATGGAAGTGAACGCCCCAGGAGCGTTTCGGCAAATGCGAGGCCGAGCGGCTTTGGCAATGGCGAGACACCAAACTTCAAAGCCGGCACCATCACGGCCGACAGCAGAATAGCGATCAGGATGCCGATGCCAGCGACCTTGAGCCATTCCCCGGATGTAAGCGTGTTAAAGCGCATTGTTGTCTCCTGGTCCTTTTTGCGATGAGCCGCCCTCACAATTGCAGGCCGGCTGCGTCAGTCCGGCGTTGCGATGGCGCAAATAGGGGTAGCCGCCGATGCCGACGAGGACGAGAATGCCCAAGCCGATCTGTCCGGAAACTGCCAGCCCCAGGCCGCCCGCCGCGAAGAGCGCGGCCAATGGCGGAATAACGAGTGGCGCACAGCAGGCCGCACACGCGGCGATGGCGACACCAATGGTCGCCTTCGCGGAGCGGTTCGTTTTGGTCATTCAAAGTTCCTTTCCCGTGGCTCTGGCCAAGATCTACCCCTTCAAGTAACTTGAAGGGCAACGGGAGATTTTTGTCATGAATGTTCACGTCCGCGTGTTGAGCATCGGGGCTCTCGCCAAGGCCGCGGGGGTAACCACGCCGACCATGAGGTACTACGAAGACATAGGACTGCTGCCGAAGCCGGCTCGAAGCGCAAGCGGCCAGCGCGTCTATGACGAGAGCGATGTGGAGCGCGTGACCTTTATCCGGCGCTGCCGTGACTTCGGCTTTTCCATCGACCAGGTGCGGCTTCTGTCAAGCTTGTCGATCAGCCCCGACCGCGATTGCGCCGAGGTCAGGGACATCGCCCACGAGCATCTGACAGACGTGCGCGCCAAGCTCGCGGAACTGAAGGCACTGGAACAAGACCTCGCCGGGTTTGTCGATCGATGTGATGCAGCCTGTTCCGGCGGACCCAGTCGCGAATGCCTCGTGTTCGAGGGCATTACAAGGTCTGAAGATCGCGGGTGCTGCTAGCCGACGCGCATCCAGTGCGCCTCGGATCGGCGTGGGGTCTCGGCGGCGACGGACGAACCAAACCCTTGGTATGCTTTGAACCAATGGGGCACTCGGCGGCGACTACTCACGGCCAGGGCCAATCAGCCCCGAAACATAAGCCGGACACTTATGCCGCCGCCCACTCTCGCGCCCACTGATAGTCGACGAAACCGTGCATGGTTTTGTTGCATTACGGATCAGCTTCCGTGCTTGCGACGTGAAAGCTTTGTCATCGGAGCGTTGCATCGCAGCGGCGGCATGTGCGCAGGACTTGTCGCC
>CAZNHG010000263.1:1583-4784 GCA_964572555.1 uncultured Devosiaceae bacterium
CGGATCGTCGAGACGCGGCGGCAGGCGTCCAGGACTTGACGCCCTTCTGGTCGTTTTTGGCTGGCCGATCGAGGTACAGGGTGGCGACTGGAGCGTGAGCACGCTGAACCACGTGGTGTTTCGCAGCTAGGCCATGCTGGCGCGCCAGCTGCTCGCTAGCGGCGTGTCCTGGACGGAGACGCATGGGCTCAAGGACAATGTCTGTGGCACGCTGAGTTGGCCCTCGCTCAGCCGGCCCGCTGTTTCGCCGGTTTCGACATGGTTGCCTTGTCGTCATCATGGCTCAACACCGCTTTGGTATCCGCGTGCGCTTGCGGGCGGCCCAGGAGATAACCCTGGATGCCGAAGCATTCCTCGGCGGTAAGGAATGCCAGCTGCTCGGCGGTCTCCACGCCCTCCGCCACGATGGGCATGTTCAACCCCCGCCCCAGGCCGATGACGGCGCGCACGATCTCGCGGGCGTGCTCGTCATCTGTCAGCTTTCCAATGAACGAGCGGTCGATCTTGAGCTTGTCGAAGGGGAAGGCCTGCAGATAGCTCAACGAAGAATACCCGGTTCCGAAATCGTCCATCGCGACATGCACGCCCAGCGCCTTGATGCGCCGCAGAATATCGAGCGCCCGTGGAAAATCGTGCACCAGAACACTTTCCGTGATCTCGATCTCCAGTCGGTCGGGCTTGAGGTCGGTTGCGAAAAGGGTTTCATAAATCAAAGCGGGCAGATCACCATGCCGGAACTGCAGCGGCGAGAGATTGACCGCGACGGCATATTCCTCGTCCCACATCGCCGCCTCGGCACACGCCGTTTTCAGAACCCAGGCGCCGATGTCGACGATCAGCCCGTTTTCCTCGGCGATCGGGATGAACTCTGTGGGCGGGACGAAGCCGTGCCGGGGGTGTTCCCAGCGCAACAGCGCCTCGAACCCCGTTAGATCGCCCCCGACCGTCGATTGCGGCTGATAGCGCAATGACAATTCGCCACGCGACAGGGCAAGGCGCAGGTCCTGCGCCAGGAGCCGCCTGTTGTGAATGCGCCGGTCCATCTCCGGCTCGAAGAATCGGTAGGTCCCACGCCCCTCTTCCTTGGCCCGATAGAGCGCCGCATCGGCGGCGTTGAGCAGGTCTTCGGCCGTCGTGCCATTGTCAGGATAAACCGCGATGCCGGCGCTCAGATTGATCAGCAGGCGATTGCTCTCGATCTCGACCTCGCCGCTCACATCGTTGATGAGTGCCTCAGCAAGCTCCCCGGTGAACTCGGGTTGGCCCGCTTTGGCGCACAAGAAAACGAACTCATCACCCCCAAGGCGGGCGATGAAGCAATCATCTGCCACCTTCTCGAACTTACGTGCAACTTCCTTGAGAAGCGTATCGCCCGCGCTGTGCCCGAATACGTCGTTGACGTCCTTGAACCGATCGAGGTCGACCGAAACGACCACAAAAGATGTGCCAAAGGCTTTCGCCTCTTCCATCATGCCGTTGAGCCGGTCCGTGAAGGCCGCCCGGTTAGGCAGGCCCGTCAGCGGGTCGTGCCAGGCCAGGTACTCGACCTGTTGCTCGGCCAGAACCCGGTCGGTCACATCACTGTGGGTGGAAATGGCCAGCCCATTGCCGATCGGTTTGTCGTGGATCTCGATTAACTGGCCGCGCACCTCCAGTCTCTTGTAATAGTCCTCACCGCGCTTCAGGCTTTCGAACGTGTCAGTGAGCACCCGCTGGGCATCGTCAAACAGATGATCGAAAAGCCCGATCTCGGCAAGTTGCCAGATCGTGAGCTTTTCGGGATCGACCCCTTCGGGGAACAGGCCGGGCGGGGGCGGCCGGTCCATCCCGTAAATGCGGGCAAATTCAGGATTGTGCGCCAGCATCTGCCCGTCCAGCGTGAACACGCCCGCCCCGAAGGGCAGGTTGTCGAAAAGAGCCTTCAGGGCTTCCAGTTCACTGAGCTGGGAGGAAGCCGTCTGGTCAGGGCTGCTCGCGTGTCGTTCAGGCATGGTCGCCGCCGTTCAAAATGTGCACTTCCCGCCTCAACTATCGTCGGCGCATGTTGACAAAGAGTTTCAGACATACAGGTGGCGTGGGAGCGTGGCCTCGACGGCATAATTCTTGATTAAGAAATGGTTACCGCTGCCCCGATGGACTGGTAGTTTGATATCGCCCATTCAAGCTCGTCGCCCCGACAGCCTGCTCCATCACAGCGACCAGGGAAGGCAAGGCGGTCTCAACCGCTCGTCGCAACACTCGGTTGATGGAGGGTGCGATGATGACAGGCAGACGAAAGTCCGAACGATCGACGCGGCGCAAATTATACTCGCCGGGACGGCCGGGAGTGGCGCGACAATCGGAGCGGCGCCGTTTTTGGTCCTTAATTGCCTCCGGTCTCTCCAGCGAGGACGCTGCCGTTGAGACCGGTATTTCGCAACCGGTCGGAACACGATGGTTTCGAGAGGCTGGCGGCATGCCCCCTTCGCATTTGGCGCCACCCTACCCTCGCCACCTGCGTCGGCGCCACTGGCAGCACCTTCTTACGTACCCACGAGTACCAGGAAGACTCAGGGCCCGTTGAGCTTGCGCCAATCCGCGTATTTCTGCTGGTTCTCCTCCTTGGTGCAAGGATAAAGCCCAATGATCGAGACACCCGCCTGCACCTGTTCAAGCACGAAGTCCTCGTAGCTTTCCATCCCGGTGCATTCCTCAGCGATCTCTTCAGCCAGATGTGCCGGCACAACCATCACACCATCGCGATCGCCCACGATTACGTCGCCGGGAAACACCGGTGCATCGCCGCAGGAGATCGGCACGTTGATGTCGAGGGCTTCGTGCAGCGTAAGGTTAGTTGGAGCAGACGGTTTGGCATAGAAGGCCGGCATATCAAGTTTGCCGATGCCCTCGGCATCGCGAAATCCGCCATCCGAAACCACACCGGCTGCACCGCGAAGGGCAAGACGTGTGATCAGGATGGAACCGGCCGTGGCCGCCCGTGCATCCTTACGCGCATCCATTACGAGGACCCAACCCTCCGGGCAGGTTTCGATCGCCACCCGCTGGGGATGATCAGGATTGCGAAACACGGCAACGGGATTGCGGTCTTCGCGCGCGGGAATGTAGCGAAGCGTGAACGCCTGTCCCACCATTGTTTCAGCCTTGGATGCGACCGGCACAACGCCCTGGATAAACTGATTGCGCAGGCTACGCTTGTACAGG